>NZ_JBFULE010000412.1:0-4656 GCF_056400485.1 Roseateles sp. P5_B10 | reverse complement strand
GTTATGGAGGTGTCATGGACATCATGTTTCTGGTTCTGGGCGCGGCTCTCGCGCTGTTGACCGGGCTCGCGGCCTGGGGCTGCGAAAAATTGGCGAGGAGGAAGTCATGAGTGGCTTCGAACTCGCCGCCGCCATCCTCGTCGTCGGGCTTGTCGGCTATCTGTTCTGGGCGCTGCTGTTCCCGGAGGACTTGTCATGAGTACCTCGGCCTGGGTCCAGCTCATCGTCTTTCTTGTCGTGCTGCTCGTGCTGGCCTGGCCACTGGCACRCTGGATTCACGCGGCCATGGAAGGCCGCGTCGGGTGGCTGCGCCGCGTCGAGCGCGGCCTGCTCAAGCTGGCCGGCGTGGATGCCGACGCCGAGCAAGGCTGGCTGCGCTATGCCCTCGGCCTGCTCGTCTTCAATGCCCTCGGCATCGCTGCCGTCTATGCGCTGCAGCGCCTGCAGCATCTGCTGCCGCTGAACCCGCAGGGCCTGGCCGCGGTGTCGCCAGACTCGGCCTTCAACACTGCCATCAGCTTCGTGACCAACACGAACTGGCAGGGCTATGGCGGTGAGTCGACGATGAGCTATCTGACGCAGATGCTCGCGCTGACGGTGCAGAACTTCCTGTCGGCCGCTACCGGCATCGCTGTCGTCATCGCCTTCGTGCGTGGCTTCGCGCGCCACAGCGMCCAGGCCATCGGCAACGTCTGGGCCGACCTGACCCGCGCCGCGCTGTGGGTGCTGCTGCCGCTGTCCTTCGTCTTCGCCATCGTTCTCGCCGGCATGGGCGTCGTGCAGACGCTCAAGCCTTATCAGGACGTCACGACCATTGAGGCTCAGACATGGCAGGAGCCCAAGCTCGACGAAGCCGGCCAGCCGCTGAAGGGCGCCGACGGTCAGCCCGTCATGGAAGACAAGCACGGCCAGAGCCAGAGCATTGCTCTCGGTCCGGTCGCTTCGCAGCTCGCCATCAAGATGCTGGGCACCAACGGCGGTGGCTTCTTCAACGCCAACTCGGCCCACCCCTTCGAGAACCCGACCGCGGCGACCAATGCGCTGCAGATGCTGTCCATCTTCCTGATCCCGGCGGCGCTGTGCTTCGTGCTGGGCCGCCAGGTTGGCGACATGCGCCAGGGTTGGGCGCTGCTGGGGGCGATGACGGCGATGTTCGTTGTCGCCGTCGTCATCGCCACGTCGGCCGAGCAGGCCGGCAACCCGCATCTCGCCGCGCTGGGTGTCGACTCGGCCCAGACGGCCACGCAGTCGGGCGGCAACATGGAGGGCAAGGAAGTGCGCTTCGGCATAGCCGCCTCTTCGCTGTTCGCCGTCATCACGACGGCCGCCAGCTGCGGCGCCGTCAACGCCATGCACGACAGCTTCACGCCGCTGGGCGGGGCCGTGCCCATGGTACTGATGCAGCTCGGCGAGGTCGTCTTCGGCGGCGTCGGCGCGGGTCTGTACGGCATGCTGGTGTTCGCCATCCTGGCCGTCTTCGTCGCCGGGTTGATGATTGGCCGCACGCCTGAATACCTCGGCAAGAAGATCGAGGCGCACGAGATGAAGATGGTCTCGCTGGCCATCCTGCTGACGCCATTGGCGGTGCTCATCGGCACGGCCGTCGCCGTGATCTTGGAGCCCGGCAAGGCCGGCATCGCGGCGCCTGGCGCGCATGGCTTCAGCGAGGTGCTGTACGCGCTCTCGTCCGCCGGCAACAACAACGGCAGCGCCTTCGCCGGCCTGTCGGCCAACACGCCTTTCTACAACGGGCTGCTGGCCCTGGTGATGTGGATAGGCCGCTTCGGCGTCATCGTGCCGGTGCTGGCCATGGCCGGCTCGCTGGCGGGTAAGAAGCGGCTGGCGGCGGGCGAGGGCACCCTGCCCACGCATGGCCCCCTCTTCGTCGTGCTGCTGATCGGCGCCGTGCTGCTGGTCGGTCTTCTGAACTATGTGCCGGCGCTGGCCCTGGGGCCCGTCGTCGAGCACCTGATCCTTTGGAGCGCTTCATGAATCGCGCTGCTGGTTTTTCCCTGCTCGACCCGGCGCTGACCCGCGCCGCCCTGGTCGACGCCTTTCGCAAGCTGGACCCGCGCACGCAGTTGCGCAACCCGGTGATGTTCGTCGTCTACCTCGGCAGCCTGTTGACGACGGGCTTGTCCGTCGCGCAACCGAACGGCTTCGTTGTCGCGGTAACGGTCTGGTTGTGGTTCACCGTGCTGTTCGCCAACTTCGCCGAGGCTCTGGCCGAGGGCCGCAGCAAGGCGCAAGCGGCGTCGCTGCGCGGGTTGAAAAAGGAAACCTGGGCCAAGGTGACCGACGACTGGAAGCCCGGTGCGCCACGTGACACGATCAAGTGGCACCCCCGCGAGGCCGGCACGCTGCGCAAGGGCGAAGTCGTGCTGATCGAGGCCGGCGATGTCGTGCCGGCCGATGCCGAGGTCATCGACGGCGTCGCCTCGGTGGACGAGAGCGCCATCACCGGCGAGTCCGCCCCCGTCATCCGCGAGAGCGGCGGTGACTTCTCGGCGCTGACTGGCGGCACCCGCGTGCTGTCCGACTGGGTCGTGGCCCGCGTGGCCGTGAACCCAGGCGAGACCTTTGTCGACCGCATGATCGCCATGGTCGAGAACGCCAAGCGCAAGAAGACGCCCAACGAGATCGCGCTGACCATCCTGCTGGTCGCGTTGACGCTGGTCTTCCTGGGTGTCTGCACCACGCTGCTGCCGTTCTCTCAGTTCAGCGTGGCGGTGGCCGGCGCGGGCGAGCCGGTCAGCCTCGTCGTGCTGGTGGCGCTGTTGGTCTGCCTGATTCCGACCACCATCGCCGGCCTGCTGTCGGCCGTCGGTGTGGCCGGCATGAGCCGCATGCTGCAGGCCAATGTCATCGCCACCTCGGGCCGCGCTGTTGAAGCCGCGGGCGACGTCGACGTGTTGCTGCTGGACAAGACCGGCACCATCACGCTGGGCAACCGCCAGGCCGATGCGTTCTGGCCGGTAGAAGGCGCCAGCGAAGCTCAGCTCGCCGAGGTGGCGCGCCTGGCGTCGCTGGCCGACGAGACGCCCGAGGGCCGCAGCATCGTGGCGCTTGCCGACCGCAAGTTCGGCGCGGCCACGGCCACGGAACGGGGCGAGTTCGTGCCCTTCACGGCGCAGACGCGCATGAGCGGCGTGGATCTCGGCGCCCGCCGGATCCGCAAGGGTGCTGGCAGCGCGGTGCGCGCTCACGTTGAAGCCCTGGGCGGCCGCTGGCCGGCCAGCGTGCAGGCCAGCGTCGACGAGGCCGCCCGCCGAGGCAGCACGCCGCTGGTTGTCGTCGATGACGTGCGGGTGCTCGGCGTCGTCGAACTCAAGGACATCGTCAAGCCCGGCATCAAGGAGCGCTTTGCGCAGATGCGCCGCATGGGCATCAAGACGGTCATGGTCACCGGCGACAACCGGCTGACGGCCGCAGCCATTGCCGCCGAGGCCGGCGTGGACGACTTCCTCGCCGAGGCCACGCCCGAGGCCAAGCTGGCGCTGATCCGCGAGCACCAGGCCCAGGGCAGGCTGGTGGCTATGACCGGCGACGGCACCAATGACGCCCCGGCGCTGGCCCAGGCCGACGTGGCCGTCGCCATGAACAGCGGCACCCAGGCGGCCAAGGAGGCTGGCAACATGGTCGACCTGGACAGCAACCCGACCAAGCTCATCGAGATCGTCGAGACGGGCAAGCAGATGCTGATGACGCGTGGGTCGCTGACGACCTTCAGCATCGCCAACGACCTGGCCAAGTATTTCGCGGTGCTGCCGGCGGCCTTCGTGTCGACCTATCCGCAGCTCGGCGCGCTGAACGTGATGCGCCTGGCCAGTCCCAACTCGGCCATCCTGTCGGCGGTCATCTTCAACGCGTTGATCATCGTCGTGCTGATCCCATTGGCGCTCAAGGGCGTGCGCTACCGCGCCATCGGCGCCGCCGCGCTGCTGCGCCGCAACCTGCTCGTCTACGGCCTGGGCGGCGTCATCGTCCCCTTCATCGGCATCAAGGCAATCGACCTGCTGCTCGTGGCCCTTCACCTTGCTTGAATCATGAACACCCAACTCCGCCCCGCATTGACCCTGTTCGTGCTGCTCAGCCTCGTCACTGGCCTGGCCTACCCGCTGGCCGTCACTGGCCTGGCGCAGGCGCTCTTTCCCCATGCGGCCAATGGCAGCCTCGTCATCCAGGACGGCAGGCCGATCGGCTCCGAGCTGATCGGCCAGGCCTTCACCGCCCCCGGGCATTTCTGGAGCCGCCCCTCGGCCACCGCGCCGGCGCCCTACAACGCGGCCAACTCCGGCGGCTCCAATCTCGCGCCGACGGCGCCGGCCCTGGTCGATGCGGTCAAGGCGCGCATCGACGCCTTGCGCGCGGCCGACCCGGGCAACCTGGCGCCGGTGCCGGTCGACCTCGTCACCGCCTCCGCCAGCGGCCTGGACCCCCATATCAGCCAGGCCGCCGCCGACTACCAGCTCGCCCGCGTCGCCCGGGCACGTGGGCTGCCACCGGAGCAGGTGAGGGCGCTGGTCGAGCAGCACACCGAGGGCCGCCGGCTCGGCTTCCTCGGCGAGCCGCGCGTCAACGTGCTGGCCCTGAACCTCGCGCTGGAGCGTGCGACGATCACCGCAAAATGACTCCAGGCAGACCGCCATGCTGATC
>NZ_JBFULE010000411.1:0-4658 GCF_056400485.1 Roseateles sp. P5_B10 | reverse complement strand
GATACTGGCTCCAGGCACCGGGCGTGGCACCCAGGTCGACGACGATCTGGCCCGGGCGGATCAGCTTCAGTTCCTCGTCGATTTCCTTGAGCTTGTAGGCCGCGCGCGAGCGGTAGCCGTCCTTCTGCGCCTGCTGCACATAGGGATCCGAGACATGGTTGTTCAACCACGCCTTGTTGAGCTTCTTGCTTTTGGTTTGAGTTTTCATGCCTACGGGATAATACGGGGATGCCTCAAATCATCCTGACCCCTGCCCAGCGCAAGGACAAACGCTCCGACGCCCACCATCTCGACCCGGTCGTGATGATCGGCGGCGATGGCCTGACCCCCGCCGTCGTGAAGGAAGTGGACCTGGCGCTGAAGGCTCATGGCCTGATCAAGGTGCGGGTGCTGGGCGACGACCGCGCTGCGCGCGAAGCCATGTTCGCCCAGCTCTGCGACGAGCTGAACGCCGCGCCCATCCAGCACATCGGCAAGCTGCTGGTGCTGTGGCGGCCGATTCCGGAGAAGGCAGCCGCCGAGCGCACCGACGCCCGGCCCGGCCCGCGCGTGGTCAAGATCGTCAAATTCTCCAAGAGCGGCAATGGTCGGCCCCAGGTCACCAAACTCAAGGTGCTGGGCAACCAGCGCGTCGCCCAGGGTGGCGAACTCAAGCGCGCCAAGCGCCGCATGACCAGCGTCAAGAAGAACGTCGCGGACTGATCCAGGCCAGGGCCAGCACCGCCAGGCCCTTCACGCCGAAGAACGCGAGCGAAGCACCATGCAGCGCCGCGAAGGATGCGACCCCGGCGCCGGCCTTCGCGTCTGCCATCAGCGGTTGCAGGCCGTAGTAGCCGGCAATCGTGCAGAACAGGGCCACGACCGGCAGCAAGAGCCGGGCTGAAAACTGTTGGCTGACGCCCCCGCCCTCCAAGGTGTCACGGGCGATGCGTCGCTCGATCATCATCAGCACCAGCCCCAACGCCAGGCTGACCTGCGCCTCGATCGCAAACACGCGTGCGACGAAAGCACCGGCCTGGGCGCGCTCTAACACCGCGAAGGCACTGGGCGTCGCCGCGAAGGCCACACACAGCAAAAAGCCGCCCCAGAGGGCGGCCAGCAGGGCTTGGAGCCGAGCGAACATCACTCGTAGCGCACTTCGACGATTTCGTAGCGCTTGATGCCGCCGGGGGCCTGCACTTCGGCGACATCACCGGCCTCCTTGCCGATCAGGGCGCGGGCGATCGGCGAGCCGACCGAGATACGGCCATGCTTGATGTCGGCCTCGTCGTCACCCGTGATCTGGTAGGTCACTTCGGTGCCGCTGGCTTCTTCTTCCAGATCCACCGTTGCGCCGAACACCACGCGACCGCCAGCGTCCAGCGTCGAGGGATCGATGATCTGCGCCGCTGCGAGTTTRCCTTCGATCTCGAGGATGCGGCCTTCGATGAAGCCCTGCTTGTCCTTGGCTGCGTCGTACTCGGCGTTCTCGCTCAGGTCACCCTGGGCGCGCGCTTCGGCAATTGCCTGGACGACGGCATGACGTTCGACGGTCTTGAGTCGGTGCAGCTCGGCTTTGAGCGACTCGGCGCCGCGCTTGGTCARGGGAATGGTCGTCATGGCAAAAACTCAATGGGCAAAAAGAGTTCCGCCGCTGCGGCCCGGTCGGGCTGCTGCGGCGGAATCGATGGGCTGTAGTTTAAGCCAGCTCGGCGTGCAGTTCCTGCAGGGATTGCACGGTCAGGCCGTCACGGTGTTTCATGCCTTCGACCGCGGCTTCACAACCGGCCATGGTCGTGTAATAGGTCACGCGGTTGGCCAGAGCCGCCTGGCGGATGTAGCGGCTGTCGGCGATGGCCGTGCGGGTCTCGTCCACCGTCGTGAAGACGAGCTGGATGTCGCCGCCCTTGAGCGCATCGACGATGTGCGGGCGGCCGTCCTTGATCTTGTTGATCAGCTTGACCGGCACGCCGGCCTCGGTGATCGCAGCCGCCGTGCCGCGCGTCGCGACGATGCCGAAGCCCAGCGCATGCAAATCCTTGGCGATGGCGATGGCGCGGGCCTTGTCGCTGTTCTTGACCGTGATCAGCACGTTGCCCTGGCGCGGCAGGCGCGAGCCGGCGCCGATCTGGCTCTTCAGCATCGCCTCGCCGAAAGTCTTGGCTGCGCCCATCACTTCGCCGGTCGAACGCATCTCGGGGCTGAGGATGGGGTCCACGCCCGGGAATTTGTTGAACGGGAAGACGGCTTCCTTGACGCTGAAGTAAGGCGGGATGACCTCGGCCGGCACGCGACCCTTGCGGTCGCGCTGGTCGACAAGCTTCTGGCCAGCCATGCAGCGCGCGGCGATCTTGGCAAGCTGCTGGCCCGTGGCCTTGGACACATAGGGCACGGTGCGCGAAGCACGCGGGTTCACTTCCAGCACATAGACCGTGCAGGCCGCCAGGCCCGCGGTCACGTCACCCTGGATGGCGAACTGCACATTCATCAGGCCGACAACCTTCAGCGCCTTGGCCATCGCCGCCGTCTGGCGGCGCAACTCGTCCTGCAGATCAACCGCCAGCGTGTAGGGCGGCAGCGAGCAGGCCGAGTCGCCGCTGTGGATGCCGGCCGCCTCGATGTGCTCCATGATGCCGCCGATCATGACGTCGCCCGTCGAGTCGGCGATGCAGTCGACGTCGACCTCGACGGCGTCTTCCAGGAAGCGATCCAGCAGCACCGGCGACTTCTCGGACACACGCACCGCTTCGCGCATATAGCGCTCCAGGTCCTTGTCGCCGTGCACGATCTCCATCGCGCGGCCGCCCAGCACATAGCTCGGGCGCACGACCAGCGGGTAGCCGATTTCATTGGCCAGCGCGACGGCCTGGTCCTCATTGCGCGCCGTGCGGTTGGGCGGCTGGCGCAAGCCGAGTTCGTGCAGCAGCTTCTGGAAGCGCTCGCGGTCCTCGGCGATGTCGATGGAGTCAGGCGTCGTGCCGATGATGGGCACGCCAGCACGCTCCAGGTCGAGTGCCAGCTTCAGCGGCGTCTGGCCGCCGTACTGCACGATGACGCCGACGGGCTTTTCCTTGTCGACGATCTCCAGCACATCTTCTAGCGTGACTGACTCGAAATASAGGCGATCCGMGGTGTCGTAGTCGGTCGACACGGTYTCSGGATTGCAGTTGACCATGATGGTCTCGTAGCCGTCCTCGCGCATCGCGAGCGCGGCGTGCACGCAGCAGTAGTCGAACTCGATGCCCTGGCCGATGCGGTTCGGGCCACCGCCCAGCACCATGATCTTCTTCTTGTCCGTCGGGTTGGCCTCGCACTCGGCGTCGGCACCCTCGTAGGTCGAATACATATAGGCCGTCTGCGTCGCAAACTCGGCCGCGCAGGTATCGACGCGCTTGTACACGGGGCGCACGTTCAGCGCATGGCGGCGTTCGCGCACGGCATGCTGGTGCGTGCCCAGCAGTTTGGCCAGGCGCTTGTCCGAGAAGCCCTTGCTCTTGAGCAGGCGCAGCTCTGCCTCTGTGATGGACTCGATTGCCCGGCCCTTCAGCTCGCCTTCGATCTGCACGAGTTGCTCGATCTGCGCGAGGAACCACGGGTCCACCGCAGTCTCTTCATAGATCTCGTCCAGCGTCATGCCGATGCGGAAGGCGTCGGCCAAGAACAGGATGCGCTCGGGGCCGGCTTCGCCGATCTCCTGCACGATCTCTTCACGATCGGCCGAGCGCTCGGTCAGGCCGTCGATGCCGGTCTCCAGGCCGCGCAGCGCCTTCTGGAAGGATTCCTGGAAGGTTCGGCCCATGGCCATCACTTCGCCGACGGACTTCATCTGCGTCGTCAGCCGCGAGTCGGCCATCGGGAACTTTTCGAAGGCGAAGCGCGGGATCTTGGTGACGACGTAATCGATGCTGGGCTCGAACGACGCCGGCGTGATGCCGCCGGTGATGTCGTTCTTCAGCTCGTCCAGCGTGTAGCCCACGGCCAGCTTGGCGGCGATCTTGGCGATGGGGAAGCCCGTCGCCTTGGAGGCCAGCGCCGAGGAGCGCGACACGCGCGGGTTCATCTCGATGACGACCATGCGGCCGTCCTTCGGGTTGATGGAGAACTGCACGTTGGAGCCGCCGGTGTCCACGCCGATCTCGCGCAGGATGGCGATGCTGGCGTTGCGCAGCAGCTGGTATTCCTTGTCCGACAGCGTCTGGCTCGGCGCCACGGTGATGGAGTCGCCGGTGTGGATGCCCATCGGGTCGAGGTTCTCGATGGAGCAGACGATGATGCAGTTGTCCGCCTTGTCGCGGACGACCTCCATCTCGTACTCCTTCCAGCCGATCAGGCTCTCTTCGATGAGCAGTTCGTTGGTCGGCGAGAGGTCCAGGCCACGCTTGCAGATGGTCTCGAACTCTTCCGGGTTGTAGGCGATGCCGCCGCCCGAGCCGCCGAGCGTGAAGCTGGGGCGGATGACCATCGGGAAACCCGCGCCACCGATCTCGGCGTGGATGCGCTTCTGCACGGCCCAGGCTTCTTCCAGCGAGTGCGCGATGCCGGACCGGGCCGAGCCCAGGCCGATCTTGGTCATCGCGTCCTTGAACTTGAGGCGGTCCTCGGCCTTCTCGATGGCATGCTCGTTGGCGCCGATCATCTCGACGTTGTACTTGGCCAGCACGCCGTGCTTGTGCAGGTCC
>NZ_JBFULE010000410.1:0-4681 GCF_056400485.1 Roseateles sp. P5_B10 | reverse complement strand
GTCTTGCCCATGAAGCCTGACGCATGGCATTCGTCGATGCCCAGCAGCGCGCCATAGCTGTCGCACAGCGCGCGGATCTTGTCGAGCTGGGCGATGGTGCCGTCCATCGAGAACACGCCGTCGGTGAACACCAGCGTGAAACGGGCGCCCTTCTCTTTCGCTTCCTTCAGGCAGCGCTCGAGGTCGTCGAGGTTGTTGTGCTCGTAGCGGTAGCGCTGCGCCTTGCACAGACGGATGCCGTCGATGATGGAAGCGTGGTTGAGGGCGTCGCTGATGATGGCGTCCTGCTCACCCAGCAGCGGCTCGAACAGGCCGCCGTTGGCGTCGAAGGCTGCGGCGTAGAGGATGGCGTCCTCGCAGCCAACGAAGCGGGCGATGCGTTGTTCCAGTTCCTTGTGCACATCCTGTGTGCCGCAAATGAAGCGCACCGAAGACAGCCCGAAGCCATGCGTGCGCAGGGCTTCATGCGCGGCCTCGATGACCTTGGGATGCGACGACAAGCCCAGGTAGTTGTTGGCGCAAAGGTTGATGACTTCGCGGCCGTCGGCCGTCTTCACGACGGCGCCCTGGGGTGTCGTGATGATGCGTTCGGACTTGAACAGCCCGGCGGCGCGGATGCTGTCCAGCTCGGTCTGCAGGTGTTGATAGAAGGCCTGGCTCATGGCGCTGCTCCTGATGCACAATCCGGTTTAGTGAACTCGTTCGATATATCGAACCTTTGTGCAGTATCTGAAAATCATCTATCCAGGTCAAGCATGAACATGGACAACACCGAACCGCCCCGCGTCGGCGCCGCCCTGCAGGCGCTGCGCAGCAGCCGTGGCCTGTCGCTGGATGATCTCTCCAAGCGGGCCGGCGTGAGTAAGTCGATGTTGTCGCAGATCGAGCGCAACCAGGCCAATCCCACGGTGGCCGTGGTGTGGCGGCTGGCCAATGCGCTGGGCGTGGACATGGGTGAGTTGCTGGGCGGCGAGCGCGCAGCGACGCCTGCCATCGAGACCGTGCCGGCCCACGCGACGCCGGGGCTGACCAGCCCGGACGGGCTTTGCAAGCTGCGCATCCTCGGCCCCATCGAGCTGGCCGGGCAGTTCGAGTGGTACGAGCTGAACATCCAACCCGGCGGCGTGCTGGACAGCCAGGCCCACGAGCCGGGTTCGCGCGAGCACCTGAGCGTGCTGACGGGCAGCCTGGAGGTCAGCGCCCAGGGCATGACGAACAGGCTCAAGGCCGGCGAGACGGCGCGTTATGCGGTGGACGGCCCGCATGCCATCCGCAACGTAGGCAAGTCGGCGGCGACCGCACTTTTGGTGGTGCTCCACCCGTAGACTCCGGCGGGTTCAACCAAGGAGCCCGCCGATGCTGCAACGTCGTTCCGCCCTGGCCGCGCTGGCCGCCCTGCCCTTTGCCGCCCGCGCCGATGACAAGCCCATCCGCCTGCTCGTCGGCTTTCCGGCCGGCGGCGGCACCGACGCGATTGCGCGATTGCTGGGTGAGGCCTTGCAGGCGTCATTGGGCACGCCGGTCATCGTCGAGAACAAGCCSGGSGCCGGCGGCCAGATCGCGGCCCAGGCGCTGAAGGCCGCGGCACCCGACGGTACGACCTTCTTCGTCAGCCACGACCACACCATCTCCATCCTGCCGCTGGTGCTGAAGAACCCCGGCTTCGACCCGGCCAAGGACTTCCTGCCGGTGGCGGGCTTTGCGACCTTTGCCAACGCGCTGGCGCTGTCAGGCGGCACACCGGCTTCAAGCCTGCCTGAATACCTGGCCTGGGTGAAGAAGCAAGGTGGCCAGGGCAGCGTGGGCGTGCCGGCCCCGGCCTCGGTGCCGGAGTTCCTCGTCAAGCTGCTCGGCGAGAAGAGTGGCCTGAACCTGCTGGCCGTGCCCTACCGCGGCAGCGCGCCGATGATTGCCGACATGCTGGGCAACCAGATCAGCGCCGGCGTCGGCTCGGTACCCGACCTCATCACCAACCACCAGCAGAAGAAGCTGCGCATCGTCGCCGTCATGGGCCAGCAGCGCCAGGGCGTGTTGCCGGAGGTGCCGACCTTTGCGGAACTGGGCGTCGCGGGCTTCGAGGATCTGCCCTATTACGGCCTGTTCGCACCGGCGGGCACCGCGCCGGCCGTCGTCGAGCGCTTCTCGAATGCGCTGGCCGGCGTCATCAATCAGCCGGTCGTGAAGGCGCGATTGACCGAGTTCGGCCTGTCGGTGGCCATGATGAGCTCGGCCCAGCTCGCCACCCGCGAGCGCGCCTACTCGGCGGCCTGGGCCAGGATCATCAAGGCCGGGGGCTTCCAGCCTCAGTGAGCAGCAGGCGGTCGAGAGTCAGCTTCGACCATTCGCCCTGCGCCCACAGATTGGCCAGCAGCCCCTGGCGCTCGGCCAGGAAGGCGCTCAGCAGAGGTTCGGCCAGCGCCTTCTCGGGCGTGCACAGCAGCACCAGGCGCTGGGCGCCCTCTTCTTCCAGCCGACCGATCCAGTCCAGGGCCAGCAGCTTGTCGATGACGGGGCTGAGCTGCAACGGGTCGACGCGCAGCGCGCTGGCCAGGGCCAGATAGGACAGGCCTTGCTGGCCGGCCTCGCGCACGCGCCAGAGTTCGCGCAGCACCTCCAGCGCCAGCGCCATGGGCTGGCCGGGCGAGTCGGGGCGCAGATGCAGCCGGCCCGTCAGGCTGGGCGTGTTGGCCGCCAGGATGGCGCCCAGCAGCACGATGACCCAGCCCAGGTAGATCCAGATCAGGAAGATGGGCACGGTCGCGAAGGCGCCGTACAGCGTCGAATAGGTCGGCACCTGCTTCACATACCAGGCCAGCAGACCCTTGGCCAGCGAGAAGCCCAGCGACACGAAGGCGCCGCCGATGAGGGCATGGCGCCAGCGCACATGGGTGTTGGGCACGTAATGGAAGAGCCCGGCCATCGCCAGGCCGAACAGCACCACGTCGGCGCTGCCCAGGACCGTGGACATGCTCGCCGGCATGGCCGTGAGATAACCCTGGCCGACGCTGATGGCATAGCTGGTCAGCGTCAGGCTGCCGCCGAGCAGCAGCGGGCCCAGCGTCAACGCGGCCCAGTAGACCAGCACGCGCTGGGCCATGGGCCGCGGGCGCTTCACGCGCCAGATCGCATTCAGCGTGCGGTCGATGGTCAGCATCAGGGCCAGCGCCGTGATGCCCAGAAAGATCAGGCCCACGACACCCAGCTTGTTGGCCTTGGCGGCGAACTGCGTCAGCGAGGCCAGCACCGGCTTGGCGATGTTGGGCGGGATCAAGCTCTTCAGGAAGTACTGCTCCAGCGCGGACTGGAAGCTGGAGAACATCGGGAAGGCCGTGAAGATGGCCAGCATCACGGTCAGCAGCGGCACCAGCGAGATCAGCGTCGTGAAGGTCAGGCTGCCGGCAGTCAGGCCGAGCTTCTCCTCGCGGAAACGCTGGCGGAAGGTGTGCAGGGTCTGCAACCAGGGCCAGGCCAACAGCTCGGTGATGAAGTCGCTGGCGAAGGCGATGGGGTTGTGGGCCAGCGGTGCGTCYGGGTTGTCGGCATTGGCAGGCGCGGCGGGCGGAACGGGCGGGATCGGCGGAATCGGCGTCAAGGACATGGCTTCTATGATGCCGCAGCTATGTCCCCTGCCCTTGAAAGAACCCAACCCACGGCCGTCGAACGGCTGACGCGCAATCTGGCGTTCAGCGCCACCGTAAGCCTCATCCTGCTGTGCCTGGCCTGGGAGCTGTGGCTGGCGCCGACCGGCCGCGGCACGCTGGCCGTGAAGGCGCTGCCGCTGCTGGCGGCACCCGTCGGCCTGTGGCGCTACCGCATGTACACCTACCGCTGGCTGGCCCTGGCCATCTGGCTCTATGTGATGGAGGGCCTGGTGCGCTCGACCAGCGAAGGCGGCCTCGGGCAATGGCTGGCGCTGGGTGAAGTGCTGCTCGGCGTCGTCATCTTCACGGCCTGCACGGCCCAGATCCGCCAGCGACTGGCGGCGGCCAAAGCCACATGAACGCCTTTCTCGCTGCGCTGCGTGAACAGCTTGGCGAGGCGGGCCTGCTGGTGGGCGGCGACCTGGCGGCCTATGAGAACGACTGGCGCAAGCGCTATGCCGGCAAGGCCCTGGCCGTCGCGCGGCCGGMATCGACCGAGGAAGTCGCGGCAGTGATGCGCCTATGCCACGAGCACCGCGTGCCGGTCGTGCCGCAGGGCGGCAATACCGGCCTGGTGGGCGGCTCGACGCCGGACGACAGCGGCCAACAACTCCTGCTGAGCCTGACGCGCATGAAGCGCGTTCGCGGCATCGACCTCGTCAACGCCAGCCTGACGGCGGAGGCCGGCTGCGTGCTGGCCGAGATCCAAACCGCCGCGGCTGGGGCCGGAATGCTCTTTCCGCTCAGCCTGGCGGCCGAGGGTTCGTGCACGCTCGGCGGCAACCTGGCGACGAATGCCGGAGGCACGCAGGTGCTGCGTTATGGCAATGCGCGCGAACTCTGCCTCGGCCTCGAGGTTGTCACCGTGGCCGGCGAGATCTGGCATGGGCTGTCGGGGCTGCGCAAGGACAACACCGGCTATGACCTGCGCGACCTTTTCATCGGCAGCGAGGGCACGCTGGGCGTCATCACCGCGGCGACGATGAAGCTGTATCCGCAGCCGAAGGAGCGCCTGACCGCGCTGGCGGCCTGTGCCTCGC
>NZ_JBFULE010000409.1:0-4688 GCF_056400485.1 Roseateles sp. P5_B10 | reverse complement strand
GCGCAGCCGACCGTCCGGGGCCAGCAGCTCCAGCTCCAGGTCCCAGCCCTCGCCGGTGCGAGCGGCCGTGGCCATGGCCTGGCGCAGCTTCTGCTCGGAGTCGCGCATGAAGCCGCGCAAGACCGCCTCGCTGTCCGGCTCGGTGCCGTCCGGCAACTGGTGGATGGCGTGGGTCTGGCCCGTCCAGCTCAGCCGGCCGCTGTCCACATCCAGCTCCCAGCCGCCGACGCCCGCCATCTGGCCGGCGCGCTCCAGAAAGGCCTCGTTGCGTGCAAGCTGGCGGTTGCTGTCGCGCAGGGCCGTGTCGCGCTGCTGCAGGGCGGCCGTCATGGCGTCCAGGGCCTGCGACAGCTGGCCGAGCTCGTCCTTGTCTGCCAAGCCGCTGCGGGCAGCCAGGTCACCGCCTTCGACGGCCTTGGCCACGCTGCGCAGCTTGTCGATGGGCGCGAGCACGCGCTTGAGCAGCAGGCCGGCCAGCAGCAGCGTCAGCGTCAGCAGCGTGGCCTGCGTGGCGACCGCCAGCCAGCGCTGGCGCACGGCGTCGCGGCGGCGCGACTCGACGAGGTCGCGCGACAGCTCGAAGGCGCCGTCGCTGACGCGGCGCGTTTCGTTGACCAGCTGGTCGGTCAGCATCTCGCGGCGGGCGACACCATCGGCATCGACGGCTGCCGACTGCGAGGCCTGGCGCAGCGCGGCGAAGACCTGCGGCAGGCCGCGGGCCGTGTCCTGCAGGTCGCCGACCTGCTCGGCGCTGGCCGCGTCCGCGCCGGCGTAGTTGGCCAGCGCCTGGCTCAGGCGCTGGTGCACGAGGTTCCACTGCCGGGCGGCGCGTTCGCTGTGGTACAGGCCGTAGTCCTGGGTCAGCACCAGCAGGCCGGCGGCGTCGCGCGCAATGACCTCGACCGTCGTGCGCTGCGCGTCATTGCGCTCGGAGGCTTCGCGCTCGATGGCGATGCTCGTCAGCCGCGTGCCGACGACCAGCAGCGCCGCGATCACACAGGTCATCAGGGCGGGGCGCAGGCGCATGGTGGTTTACTTGACTATCGTCATCGAGCGCGGATCCAGCGCGCGCAGCGGCTCGACGCGCATCAGCTCGAGATAGTCCGGCACGGCCTTGTTCTCCACCAGGCCTTCGCGCACCGCCCAGCGCGACTCGGCCTCCAGTGTCGACAGCAGGTTCTGGTCGAGGCCGAGGTGGAACTCATAACCGTCAAGCTGGGCGGCGGCATTGCGGGCGCCGACCTTCCAGCGTGCCCCGAGCAGCTCGTGGGCGCGGCCCGGTTGGTTGTTGAGCAGGGCCACGCCGCGTTGTGCCGCCTTGAGCATGCGCAGCAGCGTGGCCTGGCTGAGCCCGGGCTGGGCAACGAGGTTGACCATGACGGTGTAGGGCCGCAGTGTCGACAACTGCACGCCCTTGGGGCCGAGCTGCTGCAGCGCCTGGGGGCCCGCGGGGCGGTAGAGGCCGGCCGCGTCCACCTCGCCGCGCAGCAGCGGCTCGGCGCCGCGATCGGGGTCGATGAAAACGAGGTTGACCGAGTCGCGCGGCACGCCATTGACGAGCAGGAAGACGTTGGTGAAGTAGTGGGCGCTCGTGCCGCGCACGACGCCGATGCGCTTGCCGGCGAGATCGGCGGGCGTGCGGATGCCGCGATCAGTGCGCGCCACCAGTGCCGTGTCGCGGGGCGTTGTGCCGAAAGTGGCGACGATCTCGAAGCGGTGGCCGGCATGCAGGGCGAACACCATGGGCGTGTCGGCCACCGTCGCGATCTGGGCCTCGCCGTCGGTGAGGTGTTTGAGGCAGCGCCGGCCGTTGATGCAGCCGATGACTTGCACGTCCAGGCCCTCGGCCGCGAAGAAGCCCTCCTGCGCGGCCAGCTGCAGCGGCGCGAACAGCGTCGAGTCGCCAATGGCGATGACCAGGGGAGCAGCCGAAACCGCGGACGTGGTCGCAGCGAGCAACAGGCCGGCGAGCCAGCGGCGCAGTGTGGAGGGGGCACAGGAAGTCAGGGACATGTCGGGTCCTGGTCTGGCGCAGTGTGTGGGCCGCCGAGCCGCGGCTGGCGCTCAAGCGTGGGCATGGGCCTCGCTGGCTTCGCCGATGCGACCGCGGCCGGCCGCCTTTGCGGCATAGAGGCCGCGGTCGGCCGCTTCGACGAGGGACTCGCCACGTGTCAGCACGACGCTGGCGTCCAGATCCGGCCGGGCTGCGGCCCAGCCGACCGAGACACTGACGAGGCGGCTCGGTGTCGCATCGGCATGCGCCAGCGCCAGGCCGGCCACGGCGTCGACGATGCGCTGGGCCATGGCACGCGCGCCGGCCGCGTCGGTCTGCGGCAGCAGCACGGCGAACTCCTCGCCGCCGTAGCGCGCGGCGAGGTCCGCCGGGCGACGGATGCAGCCGCGGATGGCGGCGGCGATCTCGCGCAGGCAGGCGTCGCCGGCCACATGGCCGTAGCGGTCGTTGTAGCGCTTGAAGTGGTCGACGTCGATCAACAGCAGGGCCAGGCTCTCGTGGCCGCGGCGGGCGCGCTCGCACTCGAGGCGCAGGTCCTGGTCAAAGCGGCGGCGGTTGGCCAGGCCTGTCAGGCCGTCGGTCAGGGCCGAGGCGCGCAGCGCGTCGCCCAGGGCCTTCAGGCGCAGCTGGGTGCGGGCGCGCGCGACGACGACCTCGGCCACCGGCGGCTTGCGGATGAAGTCGGAGGCGCCGGCCGCGAAACCAGCCACCTCGACGGCGACCTCGGTGTGGCCGGTGATGATGATGACGGGCACGTCGGCCAGCCGCGGGTCGGCGCGCAGCGCGGCACAGACCTCGAAGCCCGAGAGGCCGGGCATCTCGGCGTCGACGAGGACGAGGTCGGGCGGGCTCTCACGCGCCAGGCGCAGCCCGTCCTCGCCGGACAGCGCGAAGCGCAGTTCGCCCAGGCCGTTGAGCATGCGCGCCAGCACCTGCACGCTGGCGGCGTCGTCGTCGACCAGCAGCAGGCTGTGGCGCGTGTCCAGCTGGGTGGGCCAGCTGTCGGGAGCGGGCAGCTTCATGTTGCGAGCGGCGGCTCGTGGCCGTCGGCAGTCGCAGCGCACACGCAGACCCGGCCCGGACCGGCCTCGAGCGCCGCGGCCAGCGCGGCGGCGGCGGCCACGCTCGGGTCGCCTTCGCTGACCAGCAGCCCGATGCCGATGGCCAGGGTCAGTTCGGCATCACCGGCCAGCGCTTGCTGCAGGCGTGCGGCCAGCGCCGCGGCGCCGGCGGCCGTGGTGTCGGGCAGCAGCAGCGCAAAGACTTCGTCGCCGTGGCGCGCGACCAGGTCGCCGGGCCGCTGCAGCGCCTGCTGGGCCAGGCCGGCGACATGACGCAGCGCGTTGTCGGCGGCGCCTTGGCCATGGCGCTTGCGGTAGGCCGCCAGGCCTTCGAGGCCGGCCAGCAGCAGGGCCAGCGGCTGTCCGCTGCGGCGGGCGCGGCGGCATTCCAGGTCCAGCTCGTCGTCGAACTGGGCACGTTCGGCCAGGCCGGTCAGCGCATCGCGGCGGGCCAGGCGCAACAGGCGCTGGGCGGTGCGATGCAGGCGCAATTGCATGGCGACGCGGGCGCGCAGGGCCGGGCCGGCGACGGGCTTGGCGACGAAGTCGGCCGCGCCGAGCTCGAACACGGCAGCCTCGACGCTGGCGCCGGTGTGCTGGGTGACGAAGATGACGGGCACCTCGGCCAGCAGCCGGTCGGCCTTGAGCTGGCGGCAGACCTCGAAGCCGTCGATGCCGGGCATCTCGGCGTCCAGCAGCACCAGCTCGGGCTGCCAGCTCCGCGCGATGGCCAGGGCCTGGGCGCCGTCGGTGGCGAAGCGCAGCTGGCTGTAGCCCGACAGCAGCCGGCCGAGCATCTGGATCATGCCGGGGTCGTCATCGACGAGCAGCACGCGGGCATCCGCCAGGGCCGGCAACAGGCTGTCGAGCCGGCTGGCCAGCGGGCTGGGCGCGGCGGGGTGGAGAGGGCTGGGGAGGGTCAAAGGCATGGCGCGGCCCATTTTGGGGCCGCGCAGCGAGGCTGAGTCAATCCGGGTTGTCTGTGGGCTGGCTGGCCGCCAGCAATATCTCGAAACGGCAGCCGCGGCCGGGCTGGCTGCGCACCTCCAGCCGCCCGCCCATGGCCTGCACCAGGTCGCGCGTCAGCGTCAGGCCCAGGCCCGTGCCGGGGATGGCGCCGCCGTCACGGCCGAGGCGGTTGTAGGGTTCGTAGAGGTGGGCGAGCTGGTCTTCGCTGAGGCCGCAGCCGCGGTCCTGCACGGCCAGCACGACCTCGGGGCCGCGGGCTTCGATCTCGACCGCGATGCAGATGCCGTCGCCGGCGTACTTGATGGCGTTGGACAGCAGGTTGTCCAGACATTGGCGCAGGCGGCGGGCGTCGGCGCGCACGCGCACGGGCGGTGCCGGTGGCGGCGCGCTCAGCAGCATGCCGACGGCGGCGGCCTGGGCGGCGGCCGGTTCGCAGGCCTGCCCGGCCAGGGTGTGCAGCTCGACATCCTGCAATTCGACATGGAACTGCCCCGACTCCATGCGCGCGACGTCGCTGACGTCGCCGAGCAGCCCCGACAGCTGGCCGACGGCGTCGAGGATGTGGGCGAGCTTGTCGGCCTGGCTGGCGCTCAGGCGTTCGGCCTGCATCAGCTGGGCGAAACCCTTGATGACGTTGACCGGGT
>NZ_JBFULE010000408.1:0-4692 GCF_056400485.1 Roseateles sp. P5_B10 | reverse complement strand
GTCACCACCGGCACGGTGATGAGGAAGATGATCAACAGCACCAACATCACGTCCACGAGGGGCGTGGTGTTGATGGTCGAGACCACCTCGTCATCGCCGGAAGAGGATCCGACGTTCATGCCCATGGCATTGGCTCCTTTACGAGCGGCTGCTCAGGGATGAATTAGCGCTTGGCGACCGAGCGGTTGCCCATCAGCACGCCGTGCAGATCGCCGGCGAAGGAACGAACCTGGCTCATGACACCCTTGTTGCGGTTCACCAGCCAGTTGTAGCCCAGCACGGCCGGAACGGCGACGACCAGACCGATAGCGGTCATGATCAGCGCGGCGCCCACGGGGCCGGCGACCTTGTCGATGGAAGCCTGGCCAGCCAGACCGATGGCGGTCAGCGCGTTCAGGATGCCCCACACCGTACCGAACAGGCCGATGAAGGGAGCGGTCGAGCCGACGGTCGCCAGGAAGCCCAGGCCGGCCGAGATCTTGGTGTTGACGTCGGCAACGGCGCGGTCGACGTTCATCGTCACCCAGCTGCTGTGGTCGATGTTCTCGGTCAGGGCGCCCTCATGGTGCTCCGAAGCCTCGATGGCGGTGGTGGCGATGTAGCGGAAGGCGCTTTCTTCCTTCAGGCTGCGGATGCCATCGGCCAGGCTGGCCTTCTTGAAGAAGGTGGCGCGGACTTCCTTGGCTTCGGAGGACAGCTTGCTCGTGTCCCACAGGCGCACGACCAGGATGTACCAGGAACCCATGGACATCATGGCCAGGATGAACAGCACGACCTGGTCGACAACGTTGCCATGGGCAACGATGTTGGCCAGACCATAGGGGTTGTCTTGCGGCTTGGAGGCGGCAGCAGCCGGAGCGGCGGCGGCGTCAACCACGGCGGCCGAGGCGGCGTCGGCCGGCTTCTGATCTTGCGCGTGGGCAGGCGAAACGGCCAGGGTCGCGACCATGGCGATGGCGGCAAGGAAGCCGGTGATGCGAGAAATCATGGAGTCAACTCCTAGGAAAAATTCTGTTTTGATGCGGTTCTGAAAGCGCCGGTCTGGCGCCGGGTTCTAAGCAGGTCTCTTAGTCGATCTTGAACTGGAACTCCTGCTCGAACACGTGATCGCCCGGGCATTCGTAGGTGTCACGCAGAGTAGCTTCGATGGCCTGGATCAGGGCGCGCTGCGCCTTGCGATCCACGCCACCACGCTGCGAGGTGATTTCAACGGCTGTGACACGGCCTGCCTTCACGGTGGCGATAGCCTTGTACAGAGCTTCGCCGCTCCAGTTGACCGACGGCATTTCAGGCTTGCCCATCTTGGTGCAGACCATGGCTGCCTTGACGGGGCCCGTGCGAGCAGGCGGAGGCGGTGCAGCGACCACCGGCGGCGGCGCCGGGCGAATGTCGGCGGCTGGCGGTTGAACCTGCGTGGAAACGATGGCCGGGGCCGGCGGCGCGGGTGCGGTCACCTGGAACTCGGGCGGCGGCACGAAAGGCGGAGGCGGCGCCTTGAGATCCGGCGGCGGAGGCACCACCTTCTCTGGCGGCGGCGGCGGTTTGACCTTCTCTTCGATCACCTTGACGTCGATGGGACCGGTGACCTTCTTGACGATATCGCGAGCCAGACCGCTGGCCAGCGCGTAGATGGCCACGACGTGGATCAGGACGACGATGCCGAAGCCCGTGAACCGGGATGCGCCCTGCTTCTCCTGCGCAAAATTCATGCGCGCTCCTTCTTGCAACTACAAATCACAGTCAATGACTCTTCTCGGACAAGCGGCCACCGCCACGGCGAAAGTTGCGCTCCTGCCGTGAACTGGTTCCCGAAGGGCGTGGATTCTAAATCGCGGAAGCAACGATTCCGCCTCGTCGAAAACACGCAGTGCCGCCGGTGTGTAAAGCCTCTTTACACCTGTTCAAGGCAAAAAAAACGCCCGGTGGCAGTAGAGCCGTCGGGCACGCGTTTCATCGCCACGAACCAGGCGCAGCGAGAGACTACACCACCGGCCAAATCTGGCCATGCCGGCATCTTAGCCGTCGCTTTTGTCACGACTTCCTGGGGCTAACCCGGGCAAGCGAAACAGCGCGATTACATGCATCTGGACACAAAAGGCGGACAAAGCCGGAGGGTTCAGGCGAGGCCACCCTTTCAAGCAGCAATCAACCACCCGGTGATGGCGTTGCGTTGGCCCTGGGCAAACGGCGGCACATAGGAGACGAAGTGGGTTTGCGGCACTGCAAACAGCGAGAGTGAATTGAAATGCGGGAAGAAGCTGTCGCTKACGGTGCCGTCGCGCTCGCTGAAGTTCAGCAGACCACCCCAGTCCGGTCGCCATTGCCGCGTCAGGTTGATGACATAGGCCAGGCGTCGGTCTTCGACGTCAACGTGATCGTCGTGGGCGAGCAGGAAGCTCCCCGGGGCATACATCGTCGCCTGGGCGTACACGCGGTTGACCTCCCGCACGCCGGTGATGTCGCGCATCACGTTCAGAAAGTTCTCATCGGCCATCCAGCGTATGAAACGTGCCAGTAGCCCGGTTTCGCCGCGATTCATTGCATCCGCGAGGGATTCAGTAAAAAAGGAGAACTGAAATTGGCGGCGGGCGACTTCCATGATGCCGTTGCTCAGATGGCTTCGCTGGTTTTCACCGAGCCCGCGCAGTTGCTCGCCCGTCAGACGACGGTCGCCCTCAGCGTCGCGATAGCACAAGCTCCAGTCGATAGCTTCGACGGCGCGAGCCAAGGCATCGGCGACATCCGGCTTGAAGAAGTCGCGGATCAGTAGGCGGCGGTCACGGCCGAACTGTGCAGTGAGCTGGTTCAGGTCGAGAGCCGGATTGATGTAGTCCATGGAAAGGTTGAACGTCAATAAAAAAGCAGGCCCGAAGGCCTGCTGGATTCTGTTCGATCGATGCGGATCAGAACTTGTAGTTGGCGCGCACGTAGAAGCTGCGGCCCTTGACGTCGGCGTAGGTCGGGTCGAAACCGACCTGGAAATAGTCTTCCTGGACCGTCGTCGGCGGCTTTTTGTCGAGCAGGTTCAAGACGCCGGCTGTAAGGACCAGGTTCTTCACGCCCTTGTATTGGCCCTGCAGGCTCCACAGGTCGTACTTGGGCACGTGACGCACCTCGTCGTAGTCGCGATAGCCGCTTTGACGGAAGTAGCGAACGCCGCCTGCCCAGGCGTCGGTATCCCAGTCGAGGCTGACGTTTTGCTTGACTCGCACCACCGGGCCACCCCGCAGGTACTTGCCCAAGGTGTCTTCAACATCACCCGTCACGACATTGGTTTCGCTACTCTTGGTGACGATAGTCGCTTCCCAGCTCGGTGTGAGGCTGCCCATCGCGGTGCGAATGCGGTACTTGGCCGAGAGGTCGAAGCCCGAGACCTTGGCCTGGCCGACGTTCTCCAGCGAAGCCTCGACGTGGTCGAGATAGCCCTGGGCGTTCTTGACCAAACGGCTGGAGTAGACCGAGGTGCTGGTCGTAGCGCCGGTCTGGTGGGAGAACCAGTCCTTCAGGATGTCGTCGCCGCTGAGTGCCTTGATGCCGTCCGTGATCTTGATGTCGAAGTAACCCACTTCCATCGACAGATCCTTGATCGGCTCAAAGACCATGCCGATCGTGGCGGTCTTGGACTTCTCAGGCTTGAGGTTGCGGTTGCTGTTGTTGATCACCGTCAGCTGCGTGTCGCAGTAGTTGGGATCGGGGAACTGCGCGCAGCCCTTGAGGGTGTTGTAGTACGGATCGGTGAAATTGCCGCCCGTGTTGGTGCCGGCCGAAGGTGCATACAGGTTGTCCAGCGCGGGAGCGCGGAAGCCCTTGCCCACCGAGGCACGCACCAGCAGTTCCTTCATCGGCGTCCAGCGCAGGCTGAACTTGGGGCTGGTGGACGACAGATTGGGCGAGCTGAAGGAACCATCACGCGACTCACCCTTGGCGCCGCTGTAGCGGTCGCCACGAACGGCAGCATTCAGTTCCAAGTTCTTGATGACCGGCAGGTTCAGCTCGGCGTAGATGCCCGTGGTCTTGCGTTCGCCACGCACCTTAYCGGCGTTGCCCGAACCACCCACGATGTCGCCGGAGCCGGCGATTTCGGAGTAGCCGTCCAGATACTCTTCCTTGCGGATGTCCAGACCCGCGGCGATGGCGGCGTTACCGCCGGCCATCGCGAACAGTTCGCGCGTTGCGGACAGGTCGAAGGCATTCAACGTCGTCTTGGAGGCGCGGTTGTTGCCGTGCAGTTCGGCTTCCTTCAGCAAGGCCAAACCGACCGCGTCGTTCGGGCCAAAGGGATTCACGTTGCCGGTTTTGAGCACGCGCACCAGTTGCGTGTCAGAGAAATTCCCAGTCAGGAAGTCTTCGCTGGCCTTGGAAGTGGCCTTCATCAGGCCAACCTTGTAATCCCAGCCTGCGAGCTGGCCCTCAGCACCCACGAGGGCGCGGGTCATGCTGTTGGTCACGCTGGTCAGGCGCTGGCCGCCGTCCACCATGCGCCAGGCGATGACGAGGTCACCGCGATAGCCCTTGCTGCTGGACGCGTCCACGGCAGCAGTGGGGTAGTACTTGCCGCCAGCCGGGTACAGGTAGTCGTCGCGGCCCGTGGTGCTCGAAGGCGTTTGCGACGAGCCCAGAATGATCTCGTTCTTGGAGTAGGACAGCTCGGCGAACAGCTGGTGATCGGAGCTCAGCTCGGCCGTGCCGCGC
>NZ_JBFULE010000407.1:0-4696 GCF_056400485.1 Roseateles sp. P5_B10 | reverse complement strand
CAGTCGGTTCATGGGAATCTCCTGTGAAGGGTGATGAAAGGCGCTTGCCTGACACTATGACGAAGCGGGCCGCGCGATTTCGACAGCAGCCTGCAAATTTCCCTGCCCCATGATCGCCCGTCTCCTCCTCACCCTGCTCGCGCTCGCCCTTGCTGCCTGTGCGCCCCTGAAGCCCCAGCCAACCGCCGAGAAGCGCTACAGCGCCGCAGAACTGCTGGCGTTGCGCCCGGCCGATTTCAGCTGGCCCGCCATGTCGACGGCGGGCGAACGTGCCCAGCGCGAGGCGGCCCTGGCCGACATCCGTGCCCGCATCGCCCTGCCGCCTGGCCCCGAGCGCGATGCCGCATTGCCCAGGCTCTTCGATCTGGTGGCCCAGTACAACCTGGAGATCGACGCCGCCCGGCTGCTGCTGCTGCAGGCCCTGCCGACTCTGGCCAGCCGGGACGTGGACTACCAGCGTGCGCTGCTGACCGCGGCGCGTGCTCTGTACGCGGCCCCGAACGAAGCTGCAGTGCAGGCCGCGTTGCAGCCGCTGCTGACCCAGCTCACGGCGAGCAAGCCTTTCGCCATCGCGGCCTACACGCTGAAAGCGATGAACCCCGGTTATGCGGAATTCGTCCGCGACCTCGTGCCCCGCCAGTTCCCGCAATGGCGCGACGACCCGCGGCTGGTGGCGCTGATGGACGACGTGGCCCCCGTGCGCATGGCCCAGCCGCCGCTGGCCGACCTGCTCGCCGCGCCGCTGCGGCCGGGCCTGCCCGTCATCTACAGCCTGCAACGCCGTGGCCGTGCCGACATGGGCCTCGTGCTGGTGCGCGCTGCCGATGGCCGCTTCGTGCGTGATGCGAGCGGCCGGCTCTTCGCCCAGCCGCAGCTTGCACTCTCGCGCAGCGGCCTGCCGGGCACCATCACCAACGGCAACACGCCGCAAGGCGTTTTCACTGTCGTCGGCGCTGGCACGGCCACCAATCCCAACATCGGCCCCACGCCCTATCTGCACAGCAAGCTGCCCATCGAGGCGACGGTGGCCGAGTTCGAGCACGCTGACCCCTCCATCGAATGGAGCGAGGCCGTCTATGAGAGCTTCCTGCCGCCGAGTTGGCGGGCCTATTCCGGCATCAAGGAAGCCTGGCTGGCCGGCCGCGCCGGGCGCGACGAGCTGCTCATCCACGGCACGACCCTCAATCCGGCCTACTACGCCGGCACGAGCTACTTTCCCGGTACGCCGCAGCAGGGCTGCATGATCTCCAACGAAGACTGGGACCCCGCCACTGGCCGCCTTCTTGCCAGCCGGCAGCTGACGCTGGCGCAGACCTATGCGGCCGCCAGCCCGCGCAATGACCTGGCGGGCTATCTCGTTGTCGTCGAGCTGGCGGGCGAGGGGGCCGTGAGCCCGACCGAGGCCGCCGCGCTGGTGCAGGCGGCCGGACGATGATGGAGACCGTATGCGAACCTGCGTGATTGCCGCCTTGGCTCTTGCTCTGGCCATGCCTTGCGCCGTGATGGCGAAGGACGCCGCTCCCAAGCTCACGCCCAGTGCCGATGGCCAAGAGCTGATCGACGCTGCCACCGGGCTGGCCTGGTCACGCTGTGTGGAGGGCAGGCACTGGGATGGTCGGCGCTGCGACGGCGAGATCAAGCTCTTCACCCATGCCGAGGCGCTGGTGTCGGCCCGCACGCGCAGCGAGGCCGAAGGCCGGCTCTGGCGCGTGCCCCGCGCGCAGGAGTTCAAGCGCCTGCCCGAACACATCGGCGGCAAGCAGCAAGCCGCCGTGCTCATGCCCGATGCGCCCAGTGGCTGGTACTGGACCAGCACCGCGCGCATCGAGAGCGAAGCCGTGAACACCTACAGCTACGCCAACGTGCAGCGCGGTACGACCGAGCGGCAGGTCGACCGSCTGTCCCCTCAGACGGGTTGGGTGGTGGAGCAGCCTGGCGGCGCGGTGCGCAGCAGTCCCAAGCGCGAGAAGCAGCTGGTGCGTCTCGTGCGCACGCTGGCGCCCTGACGGGCTCCTTCAGCGGGGAACTCAGGTAGGACGTGCCCGATGTGACGTTCGCCTCGCCGGTAAAGTGGTCGCCACCACGTTTTCCCGGTTCTGCCATGTCACTGCGTAGCCTTGCGATTGCGACGATTCTTCTTGCCGCACTCGGCCTGGTCTGGCAGAAGCAGGAACAGCTTCAGGCATGGCTGGGGGCAGCGCGCGCGTCAAGCACATCGGCACCGAGCCTCGGCGAGCCGTTGGTCGCCGCCCGCCCGGCGGCCGATGCCGCTACCTCCACGTCGGCCAGGTCCCGGCCGGCAGGCTTGCGCAAATGTGTCAAAGGCCAGCAGGTTTCGTATACGAATGTCGAGTGCCCGCCCGGCCACCAGGAGCTGGCCGTGACAGCAGCGCCCGTCAACGTGCTGCCGGCCACGCCGGTCAGCAAGCCGGCCGAATCCAGCAGCGGACCGTCGTCGCTTCACAAGGCGTTGGACCTGACGCGTGACGACACGCTGAGGGAGCGGGCCATAGAACGGGCAGTCAACGGGAGCCGCTGAAGTGGAGCAGCCGCCAGCTAAAGTCCCAACATGACTAGACAAGCTACCACCCCCCGTCTGGCCGGCCACAAGCTGGTCGAGGCACTGATTGCCCAGGGCGTCGGCACGGCCTTCGGCGTTCCTGGCGAGTCCTACCTCGCCGTGCTCGATGGCTTCCACGAGTACGCCGACAAGATCCGCTTCATCGCCTGCCGCCAGGAGGGCGGCGCGGCCTTCATGGCTGAGGCGCAGGGCAAGTTGACCGGCCGGCCCGGCATCTGTTTCGTGACCCGCGGGCCGGGCGCGACGAACGCCAGCATCGGCCTGCACACGGCCTTCCAGGATTCGACGCCGATGATCCTCTTCATCGGCCAGGTCGCCAGCGACCAGCGCGACCGCGAGGCCTTCCAGGAGGTGGACTACCGCCAGATGTTCGGCCCCGGCACGCTGGGCATGGCGAAGTGGGTGGGCGAGGTGCACGACGCCGAGCGCCTGCCCGAGTACGTGGCACGTGCCTTCCATACCGCCATGCAGGGCCGGCCCGGCCCGGTTGTGCTGGTGTTGCCCGAGGACATGCTGACCAAACCCATCACGGCGCCCGTGCTGCCGCCCGTGCGTCCCGCCGAAGCGGCGCCGACGCCGGCCGCCCTGGCCGAGCTGTGCGAGCGCCTGGCAGCGGCCAGGAAGCCTTTCGTTATCGCCGGCGGCGGCGGCTGGACGCCTGAGTCCACCGCCGCGCTGCAGGCCTTTGCCGAGGCGTGGGGCTTGCCGGTGGGCTGCGCATTCCGCTTTCAGGACCTGTTCGACAACCGCCATCCGCTGTACGCCGGCGACGTGGGCATCGGCATCAATGCCCGGCTGGCCGCGCGCGTGAAGGAGGCCGACCTCATCCTCGCCATCGGCCCGCGCCTGGGCGAGATGACGACCGGTGGCTACACGCTGCTGCAGGCGCCAAGGCCCGCTCAAGCGCTCATCCACATCCACGCCGGTGCCGAGGAGTTGGGCCGCGTCTACACGGCCGAGCTGCTCATCAACGCGAGCATGAGCGCGGCCGCCCCGGCCCTGGCCGCGCTGACGCCGCCCGCCGACATCCCCTGGCGCGCATGGGCTGAGTCGGCCCATGCCGACTACGAGGCCAACCTCGTGCCCGTGCCGGTGGCGCCGCTGGACATGGCCGAGGTCATCCGCCTCATCGACGCCAAGCTGCCCGAGGGCACCATCTTCACCAACGGCGCCGGCAACTACAGCGGCTGGCTGCACCGCTTCCATCGCTACACGGCGCTGCACCGCGAGGGCCGCAGCCAGCTGGCGCCAACCTCGGGCGCCATGGGCTATGGCGTGCCCGCCGCGGTCGCTGCCTCATTGCTGCAGCAGGACCGCTGGGTCGTCAACATCGCCGGCGACGGCGACTTCCTGATGACGGGCCAGGAACTGGCCACGGCCACCGGCTATGGCGCCAAGAAGCTGCTCGTCGTGGTCGTGGACAACGGCACCTACGGCACCATCCGCATGCAYCAGGAGCGCGAGTACCCGGGCCGCGTGTCGGGCAGTGACCTCTTCAACCCCGACTTCGCCCAACTCGCCGAGGCCTTCGGCTTCGTGGCCTTCAAGGCCGAGAGCACGGAGCAGGTCGGCCCGGCATTGGATGCGGCAATAGCGGCGGGCCGGCCGGCGCTGATCCACCTGCGGCTGTCGTCCGACGTCAGCACCTCGCGCACGACGCTGACCGCCATCCGCGAAGCGGCGCTGAAGGTCGGTCACGCTTGAGCTGACATTGCACGCGGCGGTGCAAAACGGYGCGACCCAAGAAAAAACGGCGGCCCGAAGGCCGCCGTTTTGGCGTGAGCTGATGCTCTATCAGGCGCGGCGACGGCGCACCAGGCCCAGGCCCAGCAGCGAACCGGCGACGAGTGCCAGGCTGGCCGGCTCGGGCAGCTGACGCACTTGTTCCTTGGTGCCGATCGTGAAGCTGTCGAAGGCGAAGATGTCGCCGCTGCCGACGGTCGACAGGAAGCGGACCCGGTCGAATTCTTCAGAGGCGTTGGAGGCGATCAGGCCGAAGTACAGGACGCTGCCGTCAGCGACGTTCTGCGCTGCGGTGGTGACGACTTGCGAGCCGACMACGACGCCGCCCTTGGAGAGTTCCAGCGTCAGGGTGCCGCCGAAGTCGCCCAGGTC
>NZ_JBFULE010000406.1:0-4701 GCF_056400485.1 Roseateles sp. P5_B10 | reverse complement strand
CATGCGCTTCAAGCCCATCAAGTAAGCCTTGATCGAAGGGGAGGCCGGTTCACCGCAAGTAAAACTGGCCCTGTTTGTCGACACAGTTCTTTACCCCACCCCCAAAGATCCCACACAGGCCGCCTGGAAGATGACCTCACTCACTCTTCTTCCAGGAGACCTTTGATGAAGTCCTTCCCGATCCAGAACCTGTTGCGCGTCGGTGCGGTGGCTGCGGCCTTGGCCTTCGGCGGTGTTGCTGCCCAAGCCCAGCCTGCCCACGGGGGTCACCACGGCGGCCCGGCCATGATGGCGCCCGGCGGTCTGTTCGGTGGTCACATCGAGCACATGCTCGACGTGGTCAGCGCGACCGAATCCCAACGCAGCCAGATCGAAGCCATCTTCAAGGCGGCCCGACAGGACCTGTCGGGCCAGCGCGAAGCCGGCATGAAGCTGCACCAGCAGATGGCCACGCTCTACACGGCCACCAACATCGACGCCGCCGCAATCGAGGCCGTGCGCGTGCAGATGAGCGCCCAGCACGAGGCCGCCTCCAAGCGCCTGAGCCAGGCCAGCATCGACGCCGCCCGCGTGCTGACGCCCGAACAGCGCGCCAAGATTGCCGAGGTGATGAAGAAGCGCCAGGCCCGCATGGCTTCCCGTCACGCCGGCTGATTGGCCCTTGACCAGGAGTTCTGCGATGCTTGAGCCCCGTTCCACCGGCGCCGAAGTGCGCCGGATTCCTTTTTCTTCCCTGGCCCCGGTGATGAGTAGCGCCCGACTGCTGTTGATCGATGACGATGCCCGCCTGACCGGCATGGTGGGCGACTATCTCCGCTCCGCCGGCTTCGAGGTCAACACGGCCGGCAGCCTGGCCCAGGCCCGTGAGGCCTTGGCCCACAGCCGCTTCGAGTTGCTGGTGCTGGACTTGATGCTGCCCGACGGCGACGGCCTGGACTTCTGCCGCTGGCTGCGCGGCGACCCGCGTTGGCGCCACCAGCCGGTGCTGATGCTGTCGGCCCGCGGCGAGCCCATGGACCGCATCCTGGGCCTCGAACTGGGCGCCGACGACTACCTCGCCAAGCCCTTCGAGCCGCGCGAACTGCAAGCCCGTATCAAGGCCCTGCTGCGCCGACTGGAGCCCAAGCTGGATGGCGACGAGGTGCTGCGCTTCGGCCGCCTGGATATCGACCTGGCCGCTCGCGTGGCGCGCCTGGACGGCAAGATCTGCGACCTGACCAGCCACCAGTTCGACCTGCTCGTCGTGCTGGCGCAAAGCCCCGGCCGGGTGCTGAGCCGCGACCAGATCATGGATGCGCTGAAGGGCCACCCGCTGGAAGCCTTCGACCGCTCCATCGACGTGCACATCTCGCGCATCCGGGCCGTCATCGAAGACGATCCCAAGAACCCGCGCCGTGTACTGACGGTTCGCGGAGCCGGCTATGTCTTTGCCCGCAAGCAGGACGCCGACGCGGACGCTGCTTGAGTGTGAGCCCCTCGTCCAGTCTCGCCACGCTGAACGCGGGCGCGCCCAGCCGGTCCCCCGAGGGGACGGCGATGCTTGCGGCATTGAGCCACAAGCACATCGCCCTACGCGGGCCGGCTAGGGGCGGCCCGGCGCTCGGCCCGCAAAACTCCACGCGCCCCTGATTTGAAAAGCCTCTACGTCCGCATCTACCTGACGCTGGTGGCGCTTCTGCTGGCGTTTGCCTTCGGCTCGGCATGGCTGTTCCAGCGCCACATCGAGCAGGAGCGCGGCAACGTCGAACTGGCGGCTGGAGAGCGGCTGAACGCGATGGCCGGGCTGCTCAAGCTCGCGCTGCCGCCGGCCGACGCGCCGCGTGCCGAGCAGGCTGCCGTCTTTGCCGACTGGGGTTTGCGCCTGCGCATGCCGATCGCGTTGGAGGATGCCGACGGCAAGCGCATCGCCACGACGCAGATGTTCCAGCGCCGTGCCGACGACCCCGGCGCCATCATCGTCAGCGCCAACCTGGGCGATGGCCGCAGTCTGGAGATGGTGCGTACCGTGCGTCCGCCAGGCCCTCAGGGCGCCGCTTCAGGCGCCTCGGGTCCTGGAGGCCCCGGCGCGCGGCCGCCCCGGCTGGATGAAGGCCCCTGGACCGGCCCCTGGCTGCATCGCCCCGTGTCGCCAGGCGCGCCGGCGGTGTCGACCTTGGCCGTCGTGCTGGTGCTGCTCTTCATCGGTGTGGCGGTCGGCGCCTATCCCGTCGTGCGCCGGCTGACGCGGCGGCTCGAAGCGCTCAAGCGTGGCGTCGAGAAGTTCGGCTCCGGCCAACTGGGCCATCGCGTCGACGACAGTGGTCGCGATGAGGTGGCCGCCCTGGCCACCAGCTTCAATCAGGCGGCCGACCGCATCGAGACACTGTTGCGTTCTCACCAGACCCTGCTGGCCAATGCCAGCCACGAGCTGCGTTCGCCCCTGGCACGGCTGAAGATGGCTTTCGCGATGCTGGACGACGCTGCKCCCGCACAGCGCCAGCGCCTGGCGAAGGAGATCGACGTCAACATCGCCGAGTTGGATGCGCTCGTCGAGGAAGTGCTGCTGGCCAGCCGGCTGGAGGCCGGCAGCGCGGTTGGCGAAACCCATGCCGTCGAATTGCTCGCGCTGGGCGCCGAGGAGGCGGCTCACGCGGAAGCCGCCTTTGAGCCCGAGACCGATTCCGCTCGCATCGACGGTCAGGAGCGCCTCCTGCGCCGCGCGCTGCGCAATCTGCTCGACAACGCGCGCCGCTACGGCGGCCCCGACGTGGAGCTGGCGCTGCGGCCGGTCGCCGGAGGCTATGAATTCATCGTTGCCGACCGAGGCCCGGGCGTGCCCGCCGATCTGCGCGAGCGCATCTTCGAACCCTTCTACCGGCTGCCCGGCCATGCCGAGATGGCGGGCGGCGTCGGGCTGGGCCTGAGCCTCGTCAAGCAGATCGCCGAGCGCCACGGCGGCAGCGTGCGCTGCCTGGCACGCGACGGTGGCGGCAGCCGCTTCGTGATCTTCCTGCCCACGGCGGGACGCTGATCAGCGGTTCTCGTTGAAGACTCGCCTGAGCAGCAGGCTGAGAAGCAAGGCGGCGGTGATCAGGCCGGCGGTGGCCGCTTGCCAGAAGCCGACCGCGCCGACGCCGTTCTGGCCAAAGGCGAGGAAATAGCCGCCACCGATGCCCAGGCCCCAGAGCGCCAGGACGTAGATGATCATCGGCAGCGTGGCGACCTGGTAGGCGCGCAGCACATAGGCCGCCACCGTCTGCAGGGCGTCGCCGAGGTGGAAGAACCAGACCCAGACCAGCAGCGGCAGTGCGGCGGCGGCTGTCGCCGCATCCGAGGTGTAGAGGGCGACGATGGGCTCGCGCGCGAGGGCGACAACGGCGCCGACGCCCGCTGCCGTCAGCGTGGCCAGCGTCATCGCATGCCTGCCGACGGTGCGCGCTTCGTGCTTTTCGTCGGCCCCCAGATGCTGTGCGACCAGCGTGCCGGCGGCGGTGGCCATTGCGAGCGCGATCATGAACATCATCGCGACGAGGTTGACGGCGATCTGGTGGCCGGCGACCGGTGTTGCGCCAAGACGGGCGATGAAAAAGGCCATGAAGGTGAAGCCCGTCACCTCGACGAGGATGGAGCCGCCCATCGGCAGGCCCAGCTTCACCAGAGCTGCGAGTTCGCCCCAATGCGGTCGGGTCTGCCACAGGTGCGGGATCCTGAACGGCCGGTAGAAGGCGTCGCGCCTGAGCAGTAGCATGGCAACGGCGGCTTGGCCGATCAGCGCGATGGCCGTCGCGACGCCGCATCCAGCGACGCCCATCGCAGGAATCGGACCCCAGCCGAAGACGAGCACGGCGTTCAAAGGCACCTTGGCCGCCAGGCCGGTGAGCTGCATCGCCATGACGGCCTTGGGGCGGCTGACGGCGGTCGAGAAACCACGGAAGGCAGTGAAGAGCAGGGCGGCGGGCAGTGCAAAAGCCTCGGGCCGCGTGTAGGCGCGCACCTTGTCAGCCTGGGCTGCGTCGAGGTGGGCCAGTGCCGTGAAAGGATCCGGAAACCACAGCGCCAGGCAGCCCGGAATGCAGAGCAGCACCGACAGCCACTGCGCCTGCACGAAGCTGCTGCCGGCACCGGGTAGATCCTGGGCACCGAACTGCCGGCCAGCGATGGGCCCGACCGCGAGGATGACGCCCATCAGGCCGACAAAGATGGTCACGTAGGCGGCCGAACCGACAGCGAATGCAGCCAGGTCCTCGGGGCTGACGCGGCCCATCATCAGCGTGTCGATGGTGCTGAACATCATCACGGCGATCTGGCCGACAAGGACGGGCCAGGCCAGCGGCACGAGGCGGCGAACGCTGTCGATGAAGCGGATGCGGGTCATCGGGTCACGCGCTCCGCGTAGCGGTTGAAACGCCAGGCCGTGCCTTCGTGGGTGATGCGGTGCCAGACGACACGCTTCTCGAAGGGGTCGAGCGCCGGCCAATGCTGCACTTCGTCGAAGGTGCGGCCGCAGCCTTTGCAGATGGCGTCGCCCTGGGCCGTGGAGCAGATCGCAATGCAGGGTGAGTCAGGCGTCGTCGCGTACCAGGCCAGCCAGGCATCCAGGGCCATGGGCTTCAGCGTGGCAGGGTCAAGCTCGGTCGCGCGGCTCAGCGCGAGCAGCGCATAGGCCTCGGCCAGCGCACGCACCTCGGGTGCGGCGCTGATGCCGTCAGGCGAGGGTGAACG
>NZ_JBFULE010000405.1:0-4702 GCF_056400485.1 Roseateles sp. P5_B10 | reverse complement strand
CGCAGCTACGGCTGCGAGCTCGTCATTCCGCCGCTGCTGGAGCATCTCGACTCGCTGCTTTCCGGCACGGGCAGTGGCTCCGAAATCAAGCTCTTCAAGCTGGTTGACCAGCTCTCGGGCCGGTCGCTTGGCCTGCGTGCCGATACGACGCCCCAGGTCGCCCGCATCGACGCCCACCTGCTGAACCGCCAGGGCGTGACCCGCCTGTGCTACTGCGGGCCCATCGCGCACACGCGGCCGGACGGCCTTAATACCAGCCGCGAGCCCTTGCAGTTCGGTGTCGAGATCTATGGCCATGCCGGCCTGGAAGCCGACCTTGAGGTGCATGAATTGGCCTTGGACGCGCTGCGCCGAGCCGGCTTGAGCGACGTGATGCTGGACCTTGGCGACGCCCGCCTGCTGCAAGGCGTGCTGGACGGCATCAAGCTGGCGCCAGAGACGCTGGAAGCGCTGACGGCGGCACTGGCCGCCAAGGACCTCTCCGCATTGGCCGCGCTGAGCGCTGGCATGCCTGCCGTCACACGCGGTGCTTTGCTGACCTTGCCCAGTCTGTTCGGTGGCCGGGAAGTGCTGGCAGAGGCCGCGCGGCGCCTGCCGGATCACCCGCTCGTCAAGGCGGCCCTGGCCGACCTGGACTGGCTCGCCGGCCATCTGGCTGCTGTTCATCCCGAGGTCAGCCTGGGCTTTGACCTGGCTGACCTGCAGGGCTATGCCTACTACACCGGCATCCGCTTCGCCGCCTATGCCTCGGGCTGCTCCGATGCCGTGCTGCGTGGCGGACGCTATGACGAGGTCGGCGCCGCCTTCGGCCGTCGCCGCCCGGCCGTCGGTTTCAGTCTGGACCTGAAGACGCTGGTGGGCCTGGTGCCGGCCACGCCTTTGCGCGCCGCCGTGCGCGCGCCGTGGGGCGAGGATGCCTCACTGCGCCAGGCTGTGCGGGCCTTGCGTGAGCAAGGAGAGACCGTGGTCTGCGTGCTGCCGGGCCATGAGCACGAGGCCGATGAATTCGACTGTGACCGCGAACTGGTTCGCGAGCACACTGACTGGATCGTCCGCGCGCTTTGAGCGCCGGCGGCCCTTCCCAATCCAAAGCTAGCAGGCAAACAAGATGCAGAGCCAAACCGCGCGTGGACGCAATGTGGTCGTCGTCGGCACCCAATGGGGTGACGAGGGCAAGGGCAAGGTCGTGGACTGGATGACGGATCACGCCCAGGGCGTGGTGCGCTTCCAGGGCGGCCACAACGCAGGCCACACGCTGGTCATCAAGGGCGTGAAGACCGCGCTGCAGCTGATCCCCAGCGGCATCATGCGCGACGGCGTGGCCTGCTACATCGGCAACGGCGTCGTGGTGGACCCTACCCACCTGCTGACCGAGATCGAGCGCCTGGAAGCGGCCGGCGTCGAGGTGCGTTCGCGCCTGTTCATCAGCGAGTCCTGCCCGCTGATCCTGCCCTTCCACGTTGCCGTGGACAAGGCGCGCGAACAGCTGCGCGAGACCAGCGGCAGCGGCAAGATCGGCACCACGGGCAAGGGCATCGGCCCGGCCTACGAGGACAAGGTCGCCCGCCGCGCGCTGCGCGCCCAGGACCTGAAGCACCCCGAGCGCTTTGCCAAGAAGCTACGCGAGTTGCTGGAGCTGCATAACTTCGCGCTGCGTGGCTATCTGCACGGCGAGGAGCTGGCCTTCGAGCCCATCTTCGAGCAGGCCATGAAGATGGCCGAGGCCATCAAGCCCATGCTGGCCGACGTCGGCTACATGATCCACAAAGCGAGCAAGGCTGGCGCCAACATCCTGTTCGAAGGCGCCCAAGGCACGCTGCTGGACATCGACCACGGCACCTATCCCTACGTGACGTCCAGCAATTGCGTGGCCGGCAATGCCGCCGCCGGCGCTGGCGTCGGCCCGCAGATGCTGCACTACATGCTGGGCATCACCAAGGCCTACACGACGCGCGTTGGCTCCGGTCCCTTCCCGACCGAGCTGGACTGGGAGACGCCCGGGACCGTGGGCTACCACCTGTCCACCGTCGGCCAGGAGCGCGGCACCGTGACCGGCCGCGCGCGCCGCTGCGGCTGGCTGGACGCCGCCGCGCTGAAGCGCTCCATCATCATCAACGGCATCACCGGCCTGTGCCTGACCAAGCTGGACGTGCTGGACGGCTTGACCGAGATCAAGATGTGCGTGGGCTACCAGCTCGACGGCAAGCTGCTCGACATCCTGCCGCTGGACGCCGACGAGATCGAGGCCTGCGAGCCCGTGTTCGAGACCTTCCCGGGCTGGACCGAGACCACCTTTGGCGTCACTGCCTGGGACAAGTTGCCGGCCAATGCTCGCAGCTATCTGAAGCGCGTGGAAGAAGTCATCGGCGCGCCCATCGACATGGTCTCGACCGGCCCCGACCGCGAGCACACCATCGTGCTGCGCCACCCCTATTCGTCCTGAAATTCGCCCGACACTTCAAACCTATTCGACGGAGACCCCGCCATCATGCTGACCGACGACGGCAAACACCTCTACGTGTCCTGGGACGAGTACCACCTGCTGACCGAGCGCCTGGCCCTCAAGGTGCACGCTTCGGGCTGGCAGTTCGACCAGATCCTCTGCCTGGCCCGCGGTGGCATGCGCCCGGGCGACGTGCTGTCGCGCGTCTTCGACAAGCCCCTGGGCATCATGTCGACCAGCTCCTACCGCGCCGAGGCCGGCACCATCCAGGGTCGCCTGGACATGGCCAAGTACATCACCATGCCCAAGGGCGAACTGGCCGGCCGCGTGCTGCTGGTGGATGACCTGGCCGATTCGGGCGTCACGCTGAAGGCCGTGGTGGAGCGCCTGCGCGGCATGCCGTCCATCACCGAGTTGCGCTCGGCGGTCATCTGGACCAAAAAGGTTTCTGCCTACATGCCGGACTACTACTGCGAGATGCTGGAAACCTCGCCGTGGATCCATCAGCCGTTCGAGGAGTACGACGGCATGGGGCCGGAGCTGCTGGCGAAGAAGTTCGCTGTTTGAGGGGAACGAGGGCGTGGCACGACAGAACTCGGTTTGTGCCACCACTCGCCGAAGCGCCCATCGAGGGCGCATCGGCGGGGACTCGGTCACCTCCGGCGACCCCGGCAGGCGGCTTCGCGCTTGCAAGCGCGAAGCCTTCATCGAGGCGTCGGGCAAGCCGCGGGGCTTGCCCTCGGTCCTCGGTGACGTGCCCTTCGAGTCCTCTCCTGGGCGCCAAAAGACAAAAGGCCAGCACTTGCGTGCTGGCCTTTTGTCTTTTGTTTTGGTGCCCAGGAGAGGACTCGAACCTCCACGGAGTTACCCGCTAGTACCTGAAACTAGTGCGTCTACCAATTCCGCCACCTGGGCTAGTTGCTCAAGACTTCAAACGAAGTGCCTGGGCCGTTTCAGGAAAGCAAGGATCATATCATTAAAAACTTGAAGAACTCAAACCCGTCGACTAAGGGCGAAGGTGCCGGCCTGCTCGGCGAAGTCGAAGGCACGTTGCAGGGTCATCGCGATGGCCATGGTTTCCTGATCCCCGACGACGGTGCCGCCGACGTCTATCTGTCGTCGCAGGAAACGCATGCCGTCATGCACGGCGACCGGCTGCGCGTGCGCGTCGTGCGCTTCGACAAGCGCGGTCGTCCGGAGGGCAAGGTGCTCGAGATCCTCGAGCGCAAGAAGCGGCCGCTGATCGGCCGCCTGTTGCTCGAGTCCGGTATCTGGCTGGTTGCGCCCGAGGACCGGCGCATGGGCCAGGACATCCTGATCCCCAAGAACGGCATCGCCAACGCGACCGCAGGGCAGGTTGTTGCTGTCGAGTTGACTGAGCCGCCGTCGCTGTACTCGCAACCTGTCGGTCGTGTCGTCGAAGTGCTCGGCGAGATCGACGATCCCGGCATGGAGATCGAGATCGCGGTGCGCAAGTACGACGTGCCGCATCGCTTCAGCCCCGAAACGTTGACGCAGAGCGCCAAGCTGCCTGAGAAGCTGCGCGCCGCCGATCTCAAGCACCGCATCGACCTGCGCGACGTGCCGCTGGTCACCATCGATGGCGAGGATGCGCGCGACTTCGACGACGCCGTCTACTGCGAACCCTTCAAGCAGGGGCGTGGCAAGAAGGCCGTCGAGGGCTGGCGCCTGCTGGTGGCCATTGCCGACGTGTCGCACTACGTGAAGCCCGGCGAGCCGCTGGACGCCGATGCCTACGAACGGGCGACGTCGGTCTACTTCCCACGCCGTGTCATCCCGATGCTGCCCGAGAAGCTGTCCAACGGGCTGTGCTCGCTGAACCCGTATGAAGACCGGCTCAGCATGGTCTGCGACATGCTCGTGTCCACCGATGGCACGGTCAGCGCCTACCAGTTCTATTCGGCCGTGATCTGCTCACACGCCCGCTTCACCTACACCGAGGTCGCGGCCGTCCTGGCCAACACCCATGGCCCCGAGGCCGCCAAGCGCCGCGAGCTGGTGCCGCATCTGCTGCATCTGCACGAGGTCTATCGCGCGCTGCTGGCAGAGCGGGGCCGCCGTGGCGCCATCGACTTCGAGACCACCGAGACGCAGATCGTCTGCGACGACAACGGCCGTATCGAGAAGATCATCCCGCGCACGCGCAACGACGCGCACCGGCTGATCGAGGAGGCGATGCTGGCCGCGAACACCTGCTCGGCCGATTTCATCCAGTCGTCCAAGCACCACTCGCTCTAC
>NZ_JBFULE010000404.1:0-4705 GCF_056400485.1 Roseateles sp. P5_B10 | reverse complement strand
CCCGAAGCCATTTCAAGCGACGGCAGGCGACTGACAAGCGCCTGTCATTCGCGGATGCTTTGATCCAGCCCGTTCACGAACCCAGATCACATCATGTCGATTGACCAACGCCGCTTCCCTCGCGTCGAGTTCTTCCTGGTGCCCGACGAGCACGAACAGCTGCCGGTCTGGGTCATCAAGCCCGAGGGCCTGGCCGAGAAGCGCGGCGGTGTCGTCGTCAACCTCAGCGAGGCCGGCCTGCAGATCCTGGCCGCGGCCGAGCCGCCGCTGGATGCCCAGCACTACGAGTTGCGCCTGCTGCTCGGCGAGGACGAGGGCGTGCCCCTCTTCAGCGCCGAGGTGCGCCGCGTCTGGACGCGGCCGCTGAGCCGCATCGTGCAGCTCGGCGGCTTCGAGTTCGAGTCGCCCAACTCCCAGGCCGAGGAGTTCCTGCTCGCGCAGACCGCGCAGATCACGGCGCGCAAATGGGTGCGCTGCGTGCTCGTGGAACGCATGACAGCCCTGGCCTGAATCCCTTCGCGTCCAGCCCCCTGGCGAGCGGGGCTGGACTGGGTTAGCGTGGTCGCGGGGCAGGTTTGCCCCGCCATTGCCGACGTCATGCTCGAAACCGACCACCTGCTGCGCTACTGGACCGACAGCCAATGGGCCGCCAACGTGCTGATGCTGATGCATCTCATCGGTGCCATGGTGCTGGGCCTGCTGCTCGGCTATGAGCGGGCCTACCACGGCCGTGCCGCCGGCATGCGCACATACGCGCTGGTCTGCATGGCGTCCTGCGCCGTGACCATCCTCGTCGGCTACCCCGACCAATGGTTCGGCGGCCACATGGCCGGCGGTTCGCTGCCGCAGTTCACCGACCCGACCCGCGTGATTCAGGGTGTGGTGACGGGCATCGGCTTCCTGTGCGCCGGCGTCATCATGCGCGAGGGCATGAACATCTCGGGGCTGACGACGGCGGCCTCGATGTGGGCGGCATCGGCCATCGGCATCGTGCTGGGCATGGGCTTCTATTTCGCGGCCATCGCACTGACGCTGCTGTGCGCCACGCTGATGATGTGGGGCGCCAAGCTGGAAAGCCGCCTGCCCTCCCACCCGGCCATCGCGGTGACGCTGCGCGGCGAATCGGGCCGGCGCTTCACGCAGGCCGAGCTGGCCGAGTTCGCCGATGGCCTGGGCTACCGCTTCGCGCCCGGCTCGCTGAGCATCGAGAAGCAGGGCGACCATGAAGAGTGGCGCTTCGTCTGCACGGCCAAGCAGAACTTCAAGGGGCAGACGCTATGCCGCTTCACCGACCGGCTGCATGAGCTGCCTGGCGTGGCCGGATACCGCGTGACCCACGCTCGCAACTAGAGCAGGCTGACCGCCGCCAGATTGAGCAGCGAGGTCTCGCGCATCAGCCGCACGAAGTCGGCCAGGAAGGGTTTGGCCGCGAGCCCTTCGGTGCTGACGGCGTAGAGCCGCCCGGTCAGCCCGCCCTCCCCGATGCGTTGGCGCGCCACATAGCCACGCGCCAGATAGCCTTCCACCGCCCACAGCGGCAGCGCTGCAATGCCGCGGCCGCTGGCAACCAGCTGCAGCATGGCCACCGTCAACTCGCTGGTGCGGCGCGGCGGCGTGATGCCTGCGGGCTGCAGCACGCGGCGCACGAGGTCCAACATCTCGTCGGGCACCGGGTAGGTGATGAGGGTGTGGTCAGCAAAATCGAGCGCTTCGAGCCAGGGCTTGGCCAGCAGCGCATGGCCCTTGGGCAGCAGCGCAATGATCTCGAAGCTGAACAGCGGGTGCACGACGACGCCGGTCTCGTCGGCGTCCACATCCGACACGATGGCCAGCTCAGCGCGGTCCTGGTGCAGCAGGCCCACGGGGTCGGCCTGGAAGCCGGAGACGATGTCCAGCTCCACCTCCGGCCAGCGGCCGCGGAAGGCGTCCATGGCCGGCATCAGCCAGTCGAAGCAGGTGTGGCATTCCACGGCGATGCGCAGTTGGCCGGCCGAGCCGTCCACCAGCCGGCGCACGTCGCGATCAGCCTCATCGACCTGGGTCAGCACGATGTCTGCCAGCTTCAAGAGCCGCTGCCCGACCGCGCCGAACACCAGCGGGTTGCTCTTGCGGGCGAACAGCTCGGCGCCGTAGTGCTCCTCCAGGGCCTTGAGCTGGTGGGACAAGGCCGACTGCGTCAGGTTCAGCAACTGCGCCGCTCGGGACAGATTGCCGGCCTCGCGCAAAGCAACCAGGGTGCGCAGATGGCGCAGTTCGAGCGGCGTTTGCATGAGCGGAACTTGTGATGATTCAGAAAACGTTTCGTTTGAATCATAGTCATGAAGTGCCGATCATCACGAATCGCTTTCAGCATTGTTCGATTCATCATGATCAAGACTCATATCCTCGGCTTCCCGCGCATGGGCGAGCACCGCGAACTGAAGACGGCGCTGGAGCGCCACTGGCGCGGCGAGCTACCCGCCACCGAACTGGAGGCCCAGGCCGCCGCGCTGCGCGCCCGCCATTGGAAGCTGCAACAGGACGCGGGGCTGGACCATGTCACCGTCGGCGACTTCGCCCYCTACGACCATGTCGCCCACCTGATCCAGCTGTTCGGCTGCGAACCGGCCCGCTTCGGCTTCAACGGCCAGGAGACCCCGCTGCAGCGCTATTTCGCGATGGCCCGTGGCATCACGACGACCCATGCCCACACCGAGGCCTGTGGCTGCAGCGGCACGCACGTCGATGGCGTGCCCGCGCTGGAGATGACCAAGTGGTTCGACACCAACTACCACTACCTCGTCCCCGAGTTCGACAGCGCGACCGAGTTCAGCCTGAACGCCGAGCGCCTGCTCGCCGAAGTCGATGAGGCCATCGCCCTGCCAGCCAGCCCCAAGGTCGCGCTGCTCGGGCCAGTCAGCTTCCTCTACCAGGGCAAGAGCAAGCAGGAAGACTTTGACCGGCTCGTGCTGCTGAAACGCCTGCTCCCCGCCTACGAACAGCTGCTGACCCGCTTGGCCGCCCGCGGCGTGACCTGGGTGCAGTTGGACGAGCCCATCCTCGGCCTGGACCTCAGCCCGGCATGGCAAGACGCCTTGCGCCTGGCCTATGCGCGCCTGGGCGTCGTCGGCCAGCCCCTGCTGCTGGCCACCTATTTCTCGCCGCTGGGCGACAACCTGGCTCTCGCCTGCGAACTGCCCGTGGCCGGCCTGCATGTGGACGCGGTGCGCGCGCCCGAGGAACTGCTGCCCGTGGCCCTACGACTGCCTCTGGACCGTGAGTTGTCGGTCGGCATCATCGACGGCCGCAACATCTGGCGCAGTGACCTCGACCAGGCGCTGTCACAGCTCAACAAGGTCCGCGAACTGCGCGGCGGCCGGCTGTGGGTGGCGCCGTCCTGCTCGTTGCTGCACGTGCCCTTCAGCCTGCGCCACGACGCGGCGCTGGACACCGAGCTGCAGGGCTGGCTGGCCGGCGCCGTCGAGAAGCTGGACGAGCTGCGCGTACTCAAGCGCGCGCTGTGGGGCGACGAAGCGAGCGTGGCCCGTGAACTGGCCGAGTCGCGCATTGCCCGCGCCAACCGTGTCACAAGCCGACGCGTGCGCAACGGCACCGTCGCCGCCCGCCTCAAGGCACTGCCCGCCGACGCCGACCAACGCCGCTCGCCCTTCCCCGCCCGCCAGGCCGCGCAGCGCCAGCGCCTGCGCCTGCCGGCCTTCCCGACAACCACCATCGGCTCCTTCCCGCAGACACCCGAGATCCGCGCCGCCCGCGCCGCCTTCAAGCGCGGCACGCTCGCCGAGCCCGCCTACCGCGAAGCCATGCAGCGCGAGATCCAGCTGGCGGTCAGCAAGCAGGAAGCGTTAGGGCTGGACGTGCTCGTGCACGGCGAGGCCGAGCGCAATGACATGGTCGAGTACTTCGGCGAGCAGCTCTCGGGCGTCGCCTTCACCGCCAACGGCTGGGTGCAGAGCTACGGCTCACGCTGCGTGAAGCCRCCGGTGCTGTTCGGCGACGTGTCGCGCCCCAAGGCCATGACGGTGGACTGGACTGTGTTTGCGCAGAGCCTGACCGACAAGCCCATGAAGGGCATGTTGACCGGCCCCATCACCATCCTGCAATGGTCCTTTGTGCGCGACGACCAGCCGCGCGCCACCACGGCGCTGCAGATCGCGCTGGCCATCCGCGACGAGGTGGTCGACCTGGAGGCCGCCGGCATTGCCGTCATCCAGATCGATGAGCCTGCCATCCGCGAAGGCCTGCCGCTGCGCCGCGCGGCATGGGGCGCCTATCTCGCCTGGGCGACGCGTGCCTTCCGCGTCTCTGCCAGCGCCGTGCGTGACGACACGCAGATCCACACCCATATGTGCTACTCGGAGTTCAACGACATCCTGCCCGAGATCGCAGCCATGGACGCTGACGTCATCACCATCGAGACCAGCCGCTCCGACATGGAACTGCTGCGCGGCTTTGGCGACTTCCGCTACCCCAACGAGATCGGCCCTGGCGTCTACGACATCCACTCACCGCGCGTGCCCGACGCGGCCGAGATGCTGCGCCTGCTGCGCAAGGCCGCCGAGGTCATCCCGGCTTACCTGCTCTGGGTCAATCCCGACTGCGGGCTGAAAACGCGGGGGTGGCCGGAGACGGAGGCGGCGCTGGCGCGCATGGTGGCGGCGGCGCGCGAGCTGCGGGCGGAGACGACGCCGGCTTGAAGGCTCAGTGG
>NZ_JBFULE010000403.1:0-4706 GCF_056400485.1 Roseateles sp. P5_B10 | reverse complement strand
AGACTTGGCACATTGCCAATCTCGTGGCAGCTGTTACTCGACGTACCCGCCGCCGGCCTGCTGCCATGGTCTGGCAGCGGGGCTCGGCAGCATCGCCAATCTATCTCGCCAACCCCGCAAAAGACACCATGAACTTCCGCCAGCTCCACCAGGGCCCCGGGCTCCTGAAGATCGCCAACGTCTGGGACGCCGGCAGCGCCGTCCTGGTCCAGGCCTTGGGCGTGCCGGCCCTGGCCACGACCAGCGCCGGCCTGGCCTGGGCCCTGGGCTACCCGGATGGCAACCACCTGCCGGTCGACGAGCATGCCGCGGCACTGCGCCGCATCGCCCGCGTCGCCCGCGTGCCGCTGTCCGCTGACAGCGAGGCCGGCTACAGCGACGACCCGGCGGTGGTGGCCGACAACATCCTGAAGTTCGCCGAAGCCGGCGCCGCCGGCATCAACATCGAGGACGGTGCCGGAGCGCCCGCCCTGCTGTGCCGCAAGATCGAGGCCATCAAGGCCGCCGCGGCGCGGGCCGGTGTCGATATCTTCATCAATGCGCGTTGCGATGTCTGGCTGAAGAACCTGGCGCCCGGCCGGGCGGTCGAGGAGGTGCTGCTGCGGGCGCGCGACTATGCGGCGGCCGGTGCCGACGGCCTGTTTGCCCCTGGCGTGACGGCCGTGGCAGACATCGAGGCCCTGGTGGGCGGCCAGCCCCTGCCGTTGAACGTGATGGCGCGGCCGGTGCTGCCGGGCCTTGACGAACTCCAGCGCCTGGGTGTGCGCCGCATCTCGGCCGGCAGCGCCATCGCCGAGGCGGCCTGGGGCCGGGCGCAGCGTGCGGCGACGGGCTTCCTTGAGCATGGTGCTGGCACTGAGCTGTTCGACGGCGCCGCGCCCTATCCGCAGATCAATGGCGCCCTGGCTTCGGCTCAAGGCTGAAGCGACACCCGCAGCTGCAGTTCACGCTCCGGCCGGCCGGCAGCATCCGCGCTGCTCAAGGTGCCCTTGGGAGCGGGGGGTGCCGCACTGCCGCTGCGTGCGACGGTCTGCCAGCGGTCCAGCGCCAGCTGCAGCGTCGACTGGAAGGCGTGATCGTCCTGGTCGATGTCGAACGCTACCTGCACCGGCGCCTTGCCGCCGGGCCAGGTGGGCGTGACGGTGAAGCTCTGCATGGTGCGCCGCTCGGCGCTTCGCGGGCTGGCGTAGACGCGTTGCGGCGTGCGCGACGTTGGGTCGAGTTCGACCACCGTGTCCACCCATTGCAGCGGCTCGCGCGTCGTCAGCGTCAGCGTGCCGCGCCGGCCGTTCAGCACGTTCAGGCGCTGGATCTGCTGGGGCGCTGGCGCCGCGGTCGAGGTGACGATGCCGGCGCCGCGCGGCGAGATCGAGCCCGCCGTGCCGACCACGACCGCACCGTCGCGCACGGCGGCCTGTGCGGCGGGCGGCAGGTTGGAATCCACCCAGCGCAGCTCGACGATGAGCTGCACGGCGGGTGGGGCGGCGGTGGCCCAGGGCGCAACCAGGGCCAGCAGGAGCAGGAGGCGGCGCTTCATGCGCCCAGCTTATTCCTCAACGGCCTTGGCCCTGGCCGCCAAAAGCCGCGGCCCGAACAGGTTGATCGCCAGACCGGCCAGCACCAGGGCTGCCGCGATGAGCTTCCAGGCCGGCAGCGGCTCGCCGAGCAGCACCGCGGCCGAACCCATGCCGAACACCGGTACCAGCAGCGCCATGGGCACGATGCGCCCGGCCGGGTGGCGGGCCAGCAGCCAGCTCCAGACACCATAGCCGAACAGCGTGTTGCCGACCGACTGCCACAGCACCGCCGTCCAGGTGCCGAGGTCCGACGCCGCCAGGCCCGCGGCCATCTGCTGCGGCCCGTCGATCAGCAGCGCCAGCAGCAGCAGCGGCGGCACCGCGAAGGCGCTGCTCCAGACGACGTAGGCCAGCATGTCGATGCGGCCGGCACGCTGCGTCAGCAAATTGGCGCAGGCCCACGAGAAGGCGGCCGCCAGCACCATGGCGATGCCCACCGCCGTGGTGGTGCCGTCGGTGTGCGAGGCGATGACGACGATGCCGCTGGCTGCCAGCACCAGCCCCAGCCATTGCGCGCCCAGCACCTTCTCCTTGCGGATGCGCACCGCCAGCAGCAGCGTGAAGAACACCTGGGTCTGCACGACCAGCGAGGCCAGGCCGGGCGAGATCTGGCTGCGCATGGCGAGATACAGCAGGCCGAACTGGCCCACGCCGATGAGGATGCCGTAGCCCGCCAGATTGCCCCAGCCCACCTGCGGCCGGCGCAGGAAGAAGCAGGCCGGCACCAGGGCGAAGCTGAAGCGCAGCACGGCCAGCGTCATCGGCGGCAGCGTGTGCAGGGCGTATTTGATGACGACGAAATTGCTGCCCCAGATCGCCACGACCGCCAGTGCGAGCAGGAAATGGCGCAGCGGCAGGGTCTGTGCGGAGGGGGATGACATGGAGGCAGTCTAGGCGGAGGCACTTCTACAATTTTTGCCATGGATTTCCTCGTTCCCGCCACGGCGCTGGCCGGCCTTGAAGCGGCCGCGCAGGGCGGCGAGGCGGCAGCGCTGGCCGAGTTGGCCTGGCAGCTGCGCCAGCGCGACAGCCGCCGCGCGCTGGCCCTGTGTGAGCAGGTTCTGGCCATGGCGGGTCTCACGCCTTCATTGGAAGCCCGGCTGGCGCTCTCGCGTTGCGAGATCGCTGCCCTGCAGGGGCGGCTCGACGAGGCCGAAACGCAGCTGGCGCAGGCTCGGCGCAGCGGCGGCGGGGCCACGCTGGAGGGTGATGCCTTGCTGGCCGAGGCCGTCGTCGCCAAGGCGCGCGGCCAGCGCGAGCGCGAGCTGGGCGCCTATGCCCGTGCCGCGGCCTGCCACGCACGCGGGCCTGACCCGCGCCGCCAGGCCATCGCGCGCGCCTGGCTGGCCTACGAGCAGTCCTTCGCGACGCCAGCCGCTGCGGACGCACCCGCGGCCGAGCCCGCTGCGGCTGCCTTTGCCGACGCTGCGCTGGCACTGCCGCTGTCCCGCCGCGACCCGGCGCGCGCAGCGGCGCTCTTCCTGCGTGCGGCCGATGCGGCCCGCCACTGGGGCCTGCTGCGGCACGCCCTGGTCTGCACCATCAATGCCGGTACGGCCCTGCAGGGCCTGGGCGAGTTTGACCGCGCAGCTGCCTGCTACGACCAGGCGACGCTGGAATCGCGCGCGGCCGGGTGGCCGGCCTTGATCGGCGCCTGCGAGACGCGGTTGGGCGCGCTGCTCAAGGAGATCGGCCGGCACGATGAAGCGCTCGTGCTGCTGGGCGACGCGCTGGCCTCGCTGGCGGGCGTGCCGCCTGGCATCAACAAGGCCAACGCCTGTGCCGAGCTGGCCCAGACGCTGCTGGCCCTGGGCCGCGGCGTCGAGGCGGTCGGCCCCATGACCGAGGCGATCGCGATGTACCGCGCGGTGCGCTCTACGGACAACCTGACGGTCAACCTGCTGGGCCTGGCGCGGGCGCTGTCGGTGGCAGGCCAGGTGGACGCGGCGCAGGCTGCGCTGGATGAAGCGGAGCAGCTGATCGCATGCCATGGCTTCAACGCGCTGGTCGTCGGCGTGCAGGAGGCGCTGACCGAGATCCACCGCCGGCACCCGCACCTGGCGCCGCCGCCCGGCCTGGTGTTGCCAAACGCGACGCTGCACCACGGCGAGGCGACGCTGGCCGAGGGGCTGAAGATCGTCGGCTGGAAGGCGCCGGCCTCCCTGCACGTGGCCCTGGCCGAGGACTGGGCCGCGGCCGGCGACATGGGCCGGGCCTATGGCCATGCCCGCCAGGCCCTGGCGCTGAAGGACGGCGAGACCGAGCGCATGCGGCTCAGCCAGACGCCGGCGGCGCTGCGCCGCGGCGCCGTGCCGCAGGGCGCGGGCGCAACGGCCGCCGAGCGCCTGCTCAGCCCCAAGGAGCGCGAGGTGCTGGTGCTGGTGGCGCGCGGCTACGCCAACAAGGAAATCGCCACGGCGCTGGCGGTCAGCGACGAGACGGTCAAGTCGCATCTGAAGAAGATCTACGCCAAGCTGGAGGCCGGCTCGCGCAAGCACGCGGTGACGCGAGCGCGGGCGCTGGGAGTCATCGGCGTGGCGGGCTGACCGGGTTTTTCCTCCCCGCGCTCGCGGGTCCCCCGCCGCGGGGGATGGGCGGGGTCGGGAGGCGGCCGCACAGTGCCCTCACCCCGGACAAGACGACCACGAGCCCGGGCCGGCGGCATGAGCGCGGGCCCTGGGTTGGCGGAGCGCTGTCCGCCCGCAAACCCAACCGCTTTTCGCCATGAACCGAGAACCCCTTTCCGCGCTGCGGCGCCTGGCCCTGCTGGGCGGCCTGGCCGCCTTGCTGGCGCCAGCCGCACACGCCACCCAACTGGTGCACCAGAACCTCAAGCAGATGATCGCGGCCGCCGACGTCATCGTCAGTGGCGATGTCGCCAAGGTCAGTGACGGCATCGACCGCGGCGTGCCGTTCACGGAAGTGACGCTCAAGGTCAAGGGCAGCGTCAAGCGTGAGCTGGCGACGGACAGCAGCTACCGCTTCCGCCAGTACGGCCTGCTGAAGAACCGCCGCATGGCCGATGGCAAATACCTGCTGGCCACACGCATCGAGGGCCTGCCGGGCTGGACGGTCGGCGAGAAGGTGACCGTCTTCATGAACAAGCCCTCGGTCCGCACGGGCCTGACC
>NZ_JBFULE010000402.1:0-4717 GCF_056400485.1 Roseateles sp. P5_B10 | reverse complement strand
GCGCGGCGCAGGGTCCAGCCCATGACACGCTCGCCGGTCGTGCTGCGGATCTCGATCTCGGCCTTGAGGCGGTTCACATAACCCCCCTGGCCCAGCAGCTCGAACCATTGCCAGAGGTCGCGCGAGCGGGTGATGCCGCGCTTGAGCACGACGGTGGCGAAATTGACGCCGCCGGGGCGCTGCACGCTGCCCCAGTTGCGGCCGCCTTCGCGGATGCTGCGCGGCTCCATCGTGGCTTCCAGGCCGGTCAGCTCGCTGAAGGCGCCCTGGCAGAGCGTGGCGTCGTCGCCGCCACTGCCATCCACCGGGTCGCGGCTGAACGACACGTGGAAATTGAACACGCCGATCGGCGCAGCGCGTGCGTCTGCGCTCATGCGGCCTCCGCGGTGTGGGCGAGGGGTTCGGCGTCCTGCCAGTTGACGCTGCCGTCCTCGGCCAGCGCCAGCTCGATGCGGATGTGTTCGATGGCGGCTTGCGGCGCGAACTGCACCAGCACGATGACTCGGCCAGCGTCGAGGTCGCTCTGAGTCATCACGCTGCGGTCGCAGCGCACGCTGAAAGCCTCGGCCGCGGTGGCGCCGCGCAGGGCGCCGGCCTGCCAGTAGCTGGCCAGCATGTCTTCGAAACGGCTGCGCACCCGTGCCCACAGGGCTTCGCCGGAGGTCTCGAAGACGAGCGTCGCGCCGACCATGCGGGCCGTGCGCAGCAACTGGCCCAGCAGGCGCACGACGCCGGCGCTGCGCCATTCGCGCACGGCGCTCAGCGACGGGTCGCTGAGCAGGCGGATGCCGTTGGCCGTGGGGCCGAAGAGGGCGAAGGTCTCGGCCAGCGGCCAGCCGCTGCGGCGGCTGTCGAGCCTAGACAGATAGCCGGCGAACTGGCCGCGCTGGGGCGAACGCAGCTCCTCATCGCGTGGTTGCGGATGGACGGCGAGGACGCCCATGGGCGCCTGGCCTGCCGCCGGCCGTACCGGGCCATTGGCCAGCACCGAAGCGGCGATCAGGCCGGCCAGCGCGCCATCGGGCGGGATCAGGCCTTCGGGTGTGCGCACCTCGCGCAGTGGCAGCAGCCAGGGCGTGGCGCACTCCACCATGCTGGTCTGCAGCGTGATGGCGGCGCTGAGCTGGCGCGCGGCCTGGGTGTCGCGGGCGGCCAGCGGCGCGGCGACGAGCAGCATCAGGTCGCGGCGCTGTCGCGCGAGCGTGTTGCGCAGCCTCAGCACATTGCTGTTCCAGAGTTCGAAGGCCGCGTCGGACAGCCGCGGCGCCGCAAGTTGCCGCACGCCGTTGGTGGGCGGCGTCGCGAAGGTGGGCGTGCCGCATTCGACAAAGACTTCGGGCACGACGGCAGCCACGCCTGGGTCGCCGGGGATGGGAGGCTGGTTCAGATTCGCGTGCAGCTCGGGCAGGTCGGGCGCCAGCACGAAGCTGACGTCCTCAAGCGTCCAGGCCTGCTGCATGGCGACATCCAGCGCGTCGAACAGCGTCACGGCGGGTGTCGAGCCCAGCGGCCAGGGCAGGCCCAGGCACAGCACATAAGCCTTGCGCCCGCCGTTGGCGAAGAAGTCGCGCACCGCCAGGCCCAGCCAGTCATCGGCCAGTTCGCTGCGGCCCTGAACCGGCCGGGCATGCCAGTCGAACAGGCTGTCGAAGGCTTCCCACGTGTCAATGGGCGCCGGCATGCCGAGCAGGGCCTCGCGCACGGCGGCGTCCTTGAAGCCCCGCGCATTCAACCAATCCGACATCGCCCGCGGCAGCGCCACGCCGGCGCGGCGCGTCGTCCAGCCCACGAACAGCGCGATGTCGGCGCGGGCCGGATGCGGGCGCTCGACGGGGCGGGTCGACTCGAAGCTCAGTCCGTACATGGAAGCGGCCCGCTCACGCGGCCTCGATCTCCAGGCCTTCGGACGACAGCACCAGCTCTTCCATGGCCACGTCGCCGCCGCCCTTGGCGGCCAGCGTCGGGCCGGTGTACTTGAGCGGGATGGCGTTGCGCAGCAGCCAGACCTGCACCGGGTTGCGGGCCTCGTCGAGCAGGGTGATGGAGATGTTCTTCTGCGCGTTGACGCCGGTGGTGCGCGTTTCCTTGACCCAGTCCCACAGGGACTTGGAGCTGATGATGCCGCGCTTGAGCGTCACGTCGCCGACCTTGTGGACGCCGGGGATCTTGCGCACATGGTTCTCCGCGTCGTTGCCGTAGCGGTACTCGGCCACGGTGATTTCCGAGCCGAGGCCGGAGACGTCGGAGAAGCCGCCGAAGGCTTCCGCGCCGTCGAAGTTGACGAGGAAGTTGAAGGCGCCGTAAGGGACTTTGCGTGCCATGAGCTGCTCCTAATCAGTCGCGGGAATCGGCGGTCTTCTGGCCGATGCGGAAGATCACGAACTCGGCCGGCTTGAGCGCCGCGACGCCGATCTGGCAGACCAGGCGGCCGTTGTCCAGGTCGTTCTGCGTCATCGTCGAGCGGTCGCAGCGCACGAAATAGGCCTCCTCGGCCTTGCCGCCCAGCAGGGCGCCATTGCGCCACTCGTTGTAGAGGAACTGCGCGATGGTTTCGCGGATATTGGCCCACAGGCGCTCTCCATTGGGCTCGAACACGGCCCACTGGGTGCTGCGGTCGATGGAGGCTTCCAGGTAGTTGAAATAACGCCGCACGTTGACGTATTTCCATTCGGGGTCGCTGCTGGCCATGCGCGCGCCCCAGACGCGGTAGCCGCGGCCCGGGAAATAGCGCAGGCAGTTGACGCCCAGCGGGTTGAGCACCTCCTGCTCGCCGAAGCTCACATCACGCTCGAAGCGCAGCGCGCCGCGCACGACCTCGTTGGCCGGTGCCTTGAAGACGCCGCGCTCGATATCGTTGCGCGCGTAGATGCCGCAGACGAAACCCGAAGGCGGCAGCGCGATCTCGCGCGGGATGTCGTCGCGGCCGGGGCGTGCATTGGGGTTGGCGATGACGACCCAGGGGTAGTACATCGCGGCGTACTTGCTGTCGATGGTGGCGCGGGCTTCGCGCGCGGCACCGGCGTTGAGGCCGGTGTTGGTGTCGAGCACGGCGATGCGGTACATGCGCCGGCCTTCGGCGTGGGTGATCAGCGAGTTGCGGATGGCATCTCGGGCGGCGTAGGCACTGGAGCCGGGCGCGGCGACGATGGCGATGTCGTCGAGCTTGGCCAAGGCGGCGAAGGCGCCGATGTAGCTGGCGTCCATGGGCTCGGCGCCGTCGTTGCCGCCGGTCAACGCGAAGGAGCCGCGGCGGCCGGTGGCGTTGGCGGCGGTCGGGAACAAGGCGGCGAGCAGCTGGAAGGCGTTGACGGCGCTGCCGAGGTTGGCGGCGTAGAGGTTCTCGATCTGGTCGACGCGGCGGTTGGGTTGCGGCGGCATCACGGTGCCGAGCCAGCGTGGGTGGCCGCGGTCGTAGCCGAGGTCGTCGATGGCCAGGCTGCCGCCATCGGCGTCGGTCGCAATGACGGCCAGCGTGATCAGCGAGACGGAGGCGAGCAGGGCTGCCGCGGCGTCGCGCTGGGCCTGGTTGCCGGCGGCGGCGATGGCGGCCTGGGCGGCAGCGTCGGGTGCGGTGACGGCACCATCGCCGGCGTCGGTGAGCGCATGCCAGCCATCGGCACGCTTGACGAAGTAGCTGTGGGGCGCGGCCACACCGCTGCGGGCCAGCGAGCCCAGGGGCGTGCTGTCCAGCACGCGCTGCGGGGCGGGCGCGATGATTTCCCGCGTCTGGATGCCGCGCAGCTGGGACTGCTCACGGGTGGGCACGGCGCCGTTGCCACTGGCGCCCGGGAAGCGGGCGACGAAGCGGATGCGGTTGGTGTCGTCCTCCGCCGCCAGTACCGCGGGCGCGACGGCGGCGGGGCGCAGGTCGGCCGTGCTTGCCAGGCCGGAGTCGTTGGCGCCGCGCGCCAGGAACACGCGCGCCACATAGAGCCGCGAACCGCCCTCGTTGAAATAGGCCCGCACGGCATGCGCCAGGAAGTTGATCGCGTCGGCCTGCAGGTCGAGATTGGCCGTGCCGCCGTAGATGCGCTCGAAGTCGGCGAAGCTGGTCAGGATCTCGGGCAGCAGCTCGGCCGTGGCGATGGGGCCCTTGCGCGTGGGGCCGGCGAAGGCCGTGGTGCTCGTGCCCACGCCTTCGATGGACTTGGCTCGAAAGCTGGTTTCTTCCACGTACACGCCTGGGGCGAGGTATTCGGGCATGGTGTGCCTCCTTCAATCGGTCAAGCAGGGCTCAGGGGAGCGTCAGGTTCATCACTTCGATGCGGCCGCTGGCGAGGTTGCGCGGCACGATGAGTCGAGAGAAACCGGCGCCCAGGGGGCGGTCGGCCAGCAGGTCGGGGTCGACGAGGGCGCCGGGCGCCAGCGTGGTGTCGGCGCTGACGAYGATGTCGACGGCGATCTCGGTCTCGACCACCAGTTCCTCGGCGCCGGGCGTGATCTGCGCCACGCCGACGACAGCCACCAACGCCTCGCCGCGCACGTCCGTCATGCCGCGACCGAGCACGGCCTCGCTGCCGCTGCGGTGCACGCGGATGGCCGCCTGCGCCGCGGGCGCGCCAGCGCGGCGCACGCTCAGGCGCAGGGCGGCCCATGTGGGGAGGAGAGCGGTGGCGGTGGTGGGGTCGAGGGTGATGGTGGCGGCTTCGAACAGCGGAGCCGTTTCAGCCGGTGCAGCTGGGAGTGGCGAACGGGGCAATGCCAACGTGAAACGACG
>NZ_JBFULE010000401.1:0-4723 GCF_056400485.1 Roseateles sp. P5_B10 | reverse complement strand
GCATTCACCGCGCCGCTGACGAAGTAATCGCCCGACACGACCCAGACCTCGCCGCGGTGTTCCACCCGCACCTGGGCCGAACCCAGCACATGGCCGGCAGGGTGCAGGCTGACGGTTGCCTCGCCCAGTTGCAACGGCTCGCCATAGGCCAGGCCCTGGAAGGCCATGTCGGGACCCACGCGGGAGCGCATCAGCCCTTCGGCGTCGCTGTGGGCGAGGTAGGCGCCGTGGCCCTCGCGGCAATGGTCGGCATGGGCGTGGGTGATGACGGCACGCGCCACCGGCCGCCAGGGGTCGATATGGAAACCGCCCGCCTCGCAATACAGGCCCTCGGGGCGGCGGGTGATCAAGTCAGCCATGGACCCAGTGTGCCCAGGTCGGCGCAGCACGCTTGTCGGACGGCATCCGCTCATTTACGGGACTCGCGCGGAACTCAAACGCCAGAGCCGTGACTCACCACGGGTGCGACCGCCAGGTCATGCCCGCCGCCACTGCTACGGACCCGACCTTGCTGCTCGATCCCCGCCATCGCCGATGCTCGCCCTTGCGCCTCAGCCTGCTGGCTGTGCAAACGCTGGCCTGCGCCTCGGGCTGGGCAGCCGGCACGCCGCCGGTGGTGCCCACGCCGGCCGAGCTGACCCGCCCGCCCGAGGCTCGCAACACCGAGCTGCCGCCCGAGCGTCCGCAGCAGGTCACGCGCGAGCTCGGCAAGCCCGACGACGAGCTCAAAATCGACGTCACCGCCTACAGCCTGTCGCCCGACGCCCCAGCCGCCCTGCGCGAGGCCCTGCCGCGATTGACTGCTGCCTTCGTCGGCAAGGACCGTGGCTTCGAGGATCTCGTCAACGCTGCCAACGAGGTGACCCGCTTCCTGCAGCGCGACCTGGGGCTCTACCTGGGTTACGCCTACATCCCGGAGCAGACCTTCGATGGCCAGACGGTGCGCATCGCCGTGCTGGAGGGGCGGCTGGACCGCGTCGTGCTGAACTGGAGCGACGGCCTGCCGGTGGACCGTGAGGTCGTCGAGGCCTATCTGGCACGCCTGAAGCCGGGCGACGTGCTGACGGTGGAAGCCGTCGAGCGCACGGTCTTCCTGATCAACGACCTGCGCGGCATCGTCACGCGGGCCGAGGTCAAGGCCGGCAGCGCGCCGGGCACCGCCATCCTCGAATTCACGCCGCGCGCCGAATCGCGCTACAGCGGCAGCGTCGACGGCGACCTCAATGGCTCCAAGGTCATCGGTGCCCAGCGCCTGGGGGCCCAGGTCGTCATGGCCAGCCCGCTGGGCCGCGGCGACGGTCTGTCGGCATCAGTGCTGGCCTCCACCGGCGGCGGCCTGCTGTTTGCGCTGCTGGGCTACACCAGCCCCATCGGCGCCGACGGTTTCAAGGCCGGCGCGTCGCTGTCGGCGGTGCGCTATCAGCTCGACAAGAAGGAATTCCCCCTCGGCCTGGACGGCACCGGCACGACGCTCAACCTCTTCGCCCTCTACCCCTGGGTGCGCTCTCGCAACCTCAACCTGTTTGCGCTCGGGGCGGTGGACGCCAAGCGCTATGTCGACAAGGTCGCGGCCCTGTCGACGAAGAAGCATGTGGACGATGCCAGCGTCGGTGTCAGCGGCGATTTTCGCGACAGCCTGCTGACCGGCAGCGTCAACACCTTCGAGCTCAACCTGGCGCAGGGCCGGCTCAACTTCCCGGCCGGCGCGCCCAGCGGTGGCGACGACGCGGCGAGCTTTCGCAAGCTCAGCTTCGCGGCCTCGCGGCTGCAGAACGTGCTGAGCAATCGGCTGTTGGCCTATTTCACGATGCGCGGCCAGTGGGCCCTGTCCAACCTCGACTCGACCGAGCAGTTCCGCGCCGGGGGGCCGAACGGCGTGCGCGCCTATGCGCCGGGCGAAGGCACGGGCGACAGCGGCGCCGTCGCCAGCCTGGAGCTGCGCTGGCTGCCGCCGGCCAGCCTGTTCGGGCGCTGGGCCAGCGAGCTGGTGCTGGCGGCCTTCTACGACGGCGCCTTCATCCGCTACCGCCACGATCCCAACCTCGTGCTGCGCGAGCCCGGCTACGTGAATCGCGCCTGGCTGGGCGGCGCGGGGCTGTCCCTGGTATGGGCGCGCGGCAACGCGTATGCCTTCCGCATGAGCCTGGCCACGCCCACGCACGGCCATGCCAGCACCGAAAGCCAGTCGAGCAAGCTGCGCCTGTATGCCCAGGGATCGTGGAGCTTCTGATGTGGCGCCTGCAACCCCTCGCCCTTGCTCTGTGCCTTGCCGCAGCCTATCCGGCTGCCCATGCGCTGCCTCAAGGCGCCCAGGTCGTGCAGGGACAGGTTGCAATTCGCCCGGGCCTGATCCAGCAGGGCAGCGACAAGGCCATCGTCAACTGGCAGAGCTTCTCCATCGCCGCGGGCGAGGGCCTGCGTATCCAACAGCCCAGCGTCAATTCGGTGCTGGTCAATCGTGTCGTCGGTGGCGACCCGTCCCTGATCCTCGGCCAGATGCAGGCCAACGGCCGGGTCTTCCTGATCAACCCGCGCGGCATCGTCTTCGGGCGGGGATCGCAGGTGGATGTCGGCGGTCTCGTCGCGTCCACGCTGGACCTGTCCGACACCGCCTTCATCGCCGGCAACTACCGCTTCTCGGCGGGCGCGGGCGCCAGCGCGCTGCAAGCTGACGGCAGCATCAGCGCGCCGGGCGGCACGGTGGCGCTGGTCGCCCCCCAGCTCAGCGTTGGAGGCAGCATCGCGGCGCGGCGTGTCGGGCTGGGTGCAGCCAGCACGGTGCAGGTGGATGTGGAAGGCGACGGCCTTGTCCTCTTCAATCTGCGCAACGACGACAACCGCGACGTCGCACTGAAATTCAGCGGCCGCGTGCAGGCCGAGAGCAGCGCCGAGATGCGCGCCCAGGCTCGTGGCGGCGCGGCCGGCCAGGTGCTGAACATGGACGGCATCGTGCAGGCGCGGGGCTTGAGCCAGCAGGGCGGGCGCGTCGTCATCGACGGCGGCACGGTGGGCGTCACCACCGTCAATGGCAGCGTGGACGCCAGCGGCGAACGAGGCGGCGGCATCACMGTGCTCGGCCAGAAGCTCGCGCTGCTGGACGGCGCCCGGCTGGACGCGTCCGGGCGCCTCGGCRGCGGCAGCCTGCAGGTCGGTGGCGGCTTCGAGGGCAGGGGCACCGAGCACAACGCCGAGCAGACCTGGATAGGTGCCGGCGCTGAGCTGCGCGCCAATGCCACCGAACGGGGCGATGGCGGCCGCATCGCCGTCTGGGCTGACGGACGCACCGACATGCTCGGCAGCATCTGGGCCCGCGGCGGGCGTCTGGGGGGCAATGGCGGCATGGTCGAGACCTCGGGCCGCCAGCAGCTCAACCTGCTCGGCCGCGTTGACGCCAGCGCACCGCTGGGGCGGTCGGGCCAGTGGCYGCTCGACCCCAACGACGTGGTCATCAAGGCCAACAGCGGCACCAACACCAACGTTGGCGCGGCGCCGAATTTCGCCAGCACGGACGATGCCGCCGTGGTCGACGTTGGCGCCCTCAACAATGCGCTGTCCGGCGGCACRTCGGTGACGGTGCAGACCCTGGCCTTGGGCACCAACGGCCAACATGGCGACATCGACGTCCAGGCCGCCATCGTGCCTACCGGCGCGGCCACGCTGAACCTGATCGCCTTGCGCAACATCAGCTTCAGCGCCGGCAGCATCGGCGCGGGGGCAGGTGCCCTCAACGTCGTCCTGCAGGCCGGCGGCGACATCACCGGCAGCACCCTCAATACAGGCGGCGGCAGCCTCACCGCGGCGAGTTCGGGCGCGGGCACCGTCGCACTGGGCAGCGTCACCAGCGCAGGCCTGACCCTCAGCAGCGTTGGCGGCGACGTCGTCCTGCCGACCGGCACGGTCACGGGCAATGTCGGCGTCACCACCAGCGGCAGCGGCGCGATCACGCAGGCCGGCGCGTTGGCGGTGACTGGCACGACGGGTGTCACCACGGGGTCCGGCAACATCACGCTGACGGCGGCCAGCAACAACCTGCAGGGCGCGGTCAGCCTGATGACCACCGGTGTCAGCCAGGTCAGCAACGGCAGCGGCAACGCACTGACCCTGGGTGCGCTGAACACCCATGCCCTCACCGCCAGCGCCACGGCAGCGAACCTGAACGTGGGCAGCGGCACCGTCACCGGCAATTTCAGCGTGACGACGACCGGTACTGGCACCATCACCCAAGGCGGTGCGCTGACGGTGACCGGCACCACGGGCTTGAGCAACGGCAGCGGCAACATCACGCTGGCCTCGGCCAACGACCTGCGGGGGCTGGTGAGCGTCACCACCACCGGCAATGCGCAACTCGTCAATGGCAGCGGCAAGGACTTGTCCCTGGGCGCGCTGAGCACCGGCGGCCTGACCGTCAGCACCAGCAATGCCAATCTGGACCTCGGCAGTGGCGGCATCACCGGCAACCTCAGTGCGACGACGACCGGCACCGGCACGATCACGCAGAGCGGTGCGCTGACGGTGACCGGAACGACGGGCCTGAACAATGGCAGCGGCAACATCACGCTGACCACGGCCGCCAATGACCTGCAGGGCGCGGTCAGCATCACCACCACCGGCGCCACGCAACTCAGCAATGGCAGCGGCAAGGCGCTGACGCTGGGCACGCTGAACACGCACGATCTCACCGTCAGCGCCACGAGCGCCAGCCTGGGCCTGGGCAGCGGCAGCA
>NZ_JBFULE010000400.1:0-4723 GCF_056400485.1 Roseateles sp. P5_B10 | reverse complement strand
ACAGACATTGAGCAGGATGAAGGCGCAGATCGTGATGATGGGAATCGAGAAGGAGCACAGCCAGCCCAGGCCGATCTCGCCGCCGTCCTTCGGCTTCTTCATGAAGTCCTCGGGCTTGTTGCGCATCAAGAGGTTGGCCAGGCCGGGCGGCACGTCGAAAGCGACGTTGGGCTTCATGGCGGCGAGGGACGCTCGGTCGAAGGCGGGCAGCGAAATGCGGGCCTGGGGCGTGCCGGTAGAGGCGAACCAGGGCGCCACGCGGTACGGCGGCGTCATGTCGCTCCATACCAGGCGGGTCGGGCAGCCAGGCTCGCCGCGCACGCGCACGAAGGCGCGGATGGCGTAAAGCGCCTCGGCGTCGTCGAAGCGGCCCTCCAGCGTGCGGGCCTCGGCGGCGCGGCCATCGAGCACGGTCAGTGCCGCGTTGGTGAAGCGGTCCAGCCAGCCAGCGGGCACGGGGCCGAAGTCGTCGGGGATGTCAACGGCGCTGGCGCCCAGGTCCGTGACGACGCGCACGCAGGCTTGCAGGAAGCCGGACGCTCCGGCGGTGATGCGCTCCGTGGTGCCGAAGGTGGTCACGTTGCGGCCGATGAGCAATTCATCGAGCAGCAGCAGCAGGGCCGTGCCGCGGCCGTTGATGTCGAACTCCAAGGCGAGCTGGCGGACAAAGGCGACGAACTGCTCACGCATGGCGGCGCTGTCGCCGCTGTCAGGTTCGCTGGCGTCGACGGGCACATCGCCGTTCAGCCAGGTGGCCTCGAAGGCGCCACGTGCGTTCGGCAAGGGGCGAATGCTGGCTCGGGACAGATAGGGCGACAGATGGGCGATGAAGCTGTCTCGCGCGGTGGAGCCGGGGGTGCGGGCGGCGGCGTAGTCCACCGCGGCGTCGGTCGGCTTGCGTAGCGCCTCGCTGGTGGGCACGACGCCATAGAGCAGGCTGCGTTTGGCGGCGTCGCAGACCGCGGGCATCAGCGCGTGCAGCGGGCTCACAGCCTCGGCCGGATGCACGGCGCGCAGGGCGGCCAGGCGCRCATCGACGCCGGGGTTGCCGGTGCGTGGCGCAGGGCGGCGGGCAGGGTCGGGATCGGCGTCGAAGGCGGCGGCGCTGGGCAGGCTGCGCCAGCCCTCGGCCTGCCAGGCCTGCCAGTTGTGCGGGTCAGCCAGGGCCTGGGAGTTCAGGTCATCCGGGCCGGCCCAGCGGCGCACGACAAAGCCGCTGGACTCGATCTTCTTCGGGTCCAGCCGCGGCGAGCCGAAGATTTCGCAGTGCGTGTCAAACAGCACCAGGTTGAAGCGCCGGTGGATGGGCTGGAACAGCGCGCGCGRGGCGCCCTGGTCGGGCAGGCGGGCGATGGGCAGCGAGGCCGGCCAGCCGAAGCGGGGCCAAGTGGTGGACGTGATGGCTTCGCTGAGCGCGGCGACGAAGTCGCCGGCCTCGATGTCGACAAGGACGGCCGGCGCATGCGGGTGCTGGCGCGACGGCCCACCCACGGCGACGGCGTGGTGGGGGTGGACGTCCATGACGGCTGCCATGTCAGTTCACCAAATATTGCCCGCGCCGGGCGTATAGCTCGACGACACGACGGCGTTGGTGATCAGCGTGTCGCACTGGACGACGCCGCTGAACTTGGACATGCCGGCGTCCACATTCACCATGCCGGCGCTGACCTTGACCGTCGCCGCATTGACGGTGACGGTGGCCGAAGCGGTGACAGTGATGCCGCTGCTCTCAAGCTTGATGCTGTTGCCGTTGGAGTCGACCAGCTCGCAGGAACCGGGGCCGTCCTTCAGCGTCAGCTTCTGGCCGCCGGGGGTTTCGAGGATGAGCTGTTCCTGGCCGTCCTGGTCGTCGAGGGTGACCTTCACGCCATTGCGCGAACGCAGCACCTTCAGGAAGTTGTTGCCCGAACCGTCCATGCTCTCGGGCGGTGAAGCCGCGCCATGCCAGAGACCGCCCAGCACGATGGGCATGCGTGCGTCGCCCTGCACAAAGCTCACCGCCACGAGGTCGCCGACGTCGGGTACCCACCAAGAGCCGCGGTTGTTGCCGGCGAAGGGAGCCACCAGCATGGCCCAGATCTCGGCGTCGCCGCTCTGCTCGTCCACGCCATGGACGCGCACCTTGACGCGGCCGCGGTTGTCGGGGTCCTTGATGTCGGTCACGTCGGCCATGAAGACGCCGCTGCCCAGCCAGGCCGGGCCGAGGGCCGGCGGGTTGCCGGCGGGGGCGAAGGTGAAGGGCGCGCGGTCCATATCAGTTGTCGGCGATGAAGGCCGACTGGGCGACGAACTCGGTGACGTACCCACTGGTGGGATCGAAGCGGTGGCGCGCTTCGACCACGGCATAGCAGTTGTCGAAGCGCCGGCCGACGCCATGCAGGTTCACGCGGCTGCCCACGCGCAGGCCGGCATTGCCCTCGGTGCGGCCGTGCAGGCGCACGAACTGGCGGGCGCGCTGGTCAAAGGCGGCGTCGGCGAGGGCCTGGGCTTCGGTGTCGTTGCGGCAGGGCAGGGTGCCGAGGTTCTCGCTGCGCTCGATGCCGATGTCGGACAACAGCGAGGCGCCCGTGCGGCCGCTTCCCGGCCCGGGTTGAGCGCCGGTGCTGGTCTTGGTGAAGTCGCTGCCGGCGGCCAGGTCGAAGCCGCGCGCCATGACCTCGGTGACCTGGCTGGACAGGTCGGCGATGACGCGCACCTCCTGCAGCTGGCTGTAGAGCGTCAGGTCCAGCGTGCCGCGGTCCATGTCGGCGCTGCTGCGCACCTGCAGCGTGCTGCCGATGACCTGCATCTCGCAGTCGCAGCGGCCCAGCACGCGGCGCAGGAAGGACAGGTCGCTTTCGTTCATCTGCACCCACAGCGCGTTGCCGCTGGGCAGGCCGGTGGCATCGACGGTGAGGCCGTGGCTGCTGGCGATGGTCTGCACAACGTCTTCCACGCTCGACGCCTCGTAGCTCTTGCTGTGGCGCTTCATGCGGGCGGCGAACAGTTTGTCCTCGGCCAGCACCAGCAGGCTCGGCGGTGCGCCGACGGAGCCGCTGGCTTCGATGGCGTGGATCTGGCCGTCGAAGATCTCGGTGGGGCCGGCGGTCTCGCCGGCATAGAGCTGCACGCGGGCACCGAGCTTGATGGGTCCGCCGGCGTCGAACACCAGGCCTAGGCTGCCGCCGACCATGCCCCAGTTGCCCATGCCGAGCGACAGGCTGCTCATGCCGCCCTCGGCCTCGGTGACGGAAAAGGTGCGCACGAGATCGTCCAGCGCGGGCAGGGCCTGACCGTCCACGCGCAGCGTCGGCCGCGCGCTGTAGGCGGTGCGCGAGGAGACGGGGCGTTCGCTGGTTTCGGGAGGCATGGCCGGTGAGTCCTAGTCGGCCAGCAGGCGCGCGCGGCGCTCGAGGGCGACGCTGAGTTGCTGGTCGAGCATGTGGGCGAATTCGGGCGTCCAGGCCGGCGTGGGCGTGGCGTTGGCCGCGCCCTGGGCGTCGCGTGATTGCTGGCCGGCGGTGGTTTCCGGTGGCGGAACGTCGACGACGAATTCATCGATGAAGACGGGCATGGCTTTTCTTCTCCTGCTCAGTCGTCGAAGCGCAGAGCGCGCGGGGCTTGGCCGACGTTGGCGCGCAGGCCGGCGGCGGCGCCGGGCAGGGCGCGGCCGTCGATGCTGAAGCCGGCGCCGACGTCGGTGGCGAGTTGCTGCGGCACTGGCGGCGGGGCGAGGCGGCCGGCGTCGAAGCGCAGCGATGGAGTAGAGGCGGAGAGGCCGATACCGGCACCCGCGCCGATTCCTGCGCCAATGCCGCCGACACCCGCACCGCCGGCGAACGACACCGCAGCCTTGAGTTCGACCTTGGCGCCGACAGCCAGCGTCGCGCCGGCCGAGAAGCGCAGGCTGACCTCGCCATTCATGCTGGCGATGGCGCGAGCGGCGCGCAGGTCACCACCCAGGCCGGCGATGCCGGCAGCACCACCCAGCCCGCCCGCCACCTCGAAGGCGCTGCTGCGGGCGCGCGAGGCGTTGGCGGCGGCCGGGTTGTCGCGCTCCAGAGCGCTGAACTCGTTGGGCTGCTCCTTCAGGGCCAGGGCCACGCTGGAGCGCAGCGGCACGCCCTCGGGTGAGAAGAAGTCCAGCGTCTCGCGATAGCTGTCCGAGATGCCGGTGAAGGTGAAGGTGCCCCACTCGAAGCGCAACGTCGGCGGCGTGAAGGCGGCACTGGACTCGGCGCTCTGGGTGCCGGTGGCGTCCGGCGAGCGCACGGCGGCGCGCAGTCGGCGCGTGATGGTGCGCACGTCTTCGCCGGTGTGGGTGGTGTCGAACAGCAAGTCCAGGCCGAGCTTGGCGCTGGACTGCGTGGCCGTCTGCGTGGTGCTGCCGCTGCCGCTTTGCGGGCTGGTGGAGTTGGTGATCTCCACCTGCAGCGACACCGGGTTGAAGTGCACCTCCACGGTGTCGATGTCCTGGCCATTCCTTTGCAGAACGATCTTGGCCTTGACGACATTGGGAGCAGTCATGTGAGCCCCTCGCCCAGCGAATACGCTGGCCGGTCCCCCGAGTGGACGGCGATGCTTGCCGGCTCGACCGGCAAGCACATCGCCAGACGGGCCGGCTCGGGAGCGGCCCAGCGCTCGGCCCGGAACTGCAGCAGCGTCATGTTGAATGCTCCAGTCCTTCGTGGACGATGTGCAGCTCTTCCACGCCCACGTCGGTGCCGCGCGCATTGAGGTCGGC
>NZ_JBFULE010000399.1:0-4734 GCF_056400485.1 Roseateles sp. P5_B10 | reverse complement strand
GCGCTGGTGCCCGCACGGCGCCAGACCCTGCTGTTCTCCGCCACCTGCCCGCCTGCCGTGCAGGGGCTGGCCGAGCAGTTGCTGCGCGAGCCGGTGCGCATAGCCATCCAGGAAGCGCCGCCGCAGATCACGCAGCGTGCCATCCAGCTCGACCGCGCCCAGCGCCTGCCCGCACTGCGGCAACTGCTCAAGGAAGAGGCCTGGGATCGCGCGCTGGTCTTCGTCGCCAGCCGCTACACGGCCGAGCTGGTGTCGGACAAGCTTTTCGCCCATGGCTTCAAGGCCGGCGCCTTGCATGGCGAGCTGAGCCAGGGTGCACGCAGCGACGTGCTGGCGGCGCTGAAGAACGGCAGCGTCAAGGTGCTTGTCGCGACCGACGTGGCCGCGCGCGGCTTGCACGTCGATGCGCTGGACGCCGTCGTCAACTACGAGCTGCCGCGCTCGGCCGCCGACTACACCCACCGCATCGGTCGCACCGGCCGCGCCGGCGCCACCGGGGTGGCAGTCAGCTTCATCTGCGCAGACAGCGCCGAGAACGCCGAGAGCCATTTCCGCCTCATCGAGAAGCGCCAGGGCCAGCGCGTGCCACGCGAGCGGCTGGAGGGCTTCGAGCCCGAGGCAGTCGCCACCGAAGCCCAGGCCATCGGCGGCATCAAGAGCACGACGCGCAAGAGCAAGAAGGACAAGCTGCGCGAGGCCGCGGCGCGTGGGGAATGAGCGATGGGCATTGAGATCGAACGCAAATTCCTCATAGCCGGCGACGGCTGGCGCCAGGCCGTGACGAAGCAGACCCACTTCAGCCAAGGCTATCTGAGCCGTGACCCGGCCCGCACGGTGCGCGTGCGCGTCGCCGGCGACACCGCCTTCCTGACCATCAAGGGCACGACCCAGGGCGCGACGCGGGCCGAGTTCGAGTACGAGGTGCCCATCGCCGATGCCCTGGAGCTGCTCGCCATGTGTGACGGTCCGGTGGTCGAGAAGATCCGCCACCTGTGCCCGCATGAAGGCATGACCTGGGAAGTCGACGAATTCCTCGGCGCCAATGCCGGCTTGCTGGTCGCCGAGATCGAGCTTGCCGACGAGGGCCAGGTCTTTGCCCGGCCCGGCTGGCTGGGTGCCGAAGTGACCGGCGATGGCCGTTACGTCAATGCCAACCTGGCGGTGAACCCGTTCACGCGCTGGCCGGCCGGCCGGGCCGCGGACTCGTAACACGGCGAGTTCGACACCCATGGCCTGCGCCGGGCCATGACGCAGGTCAAAGCGGACGCTCATCCTCGTCTGGCGCCTCGCCTCTCGCCTGCCTACACTGCAAGAGTTCGGCGATACATCTGGAGACAACGTGAAACACRCTCCAACGCTCCGCCCGAGGCTCCCGCAGACAGTAGTCGCGCTAGCCACTCTAGCGATGGTCGTCGCCGCACACGCGCAGGACACGCCCTTGAGCGCTGGACCTGCCGCCAGCGCCCCCTCGTCCGCAGCGACAGCCCCGTCGACGCCCCCGGCGGCCAACCGCCTGAGCCTGGACCGGATGGTGGTCACCGGCACGGGTGTGGCCCGCCGCAAGTTCGACACGTCTTACGCCGTTTCGAGCCTGTCGTCTTCGGACATCGACAAGCTTGGACCGCTGAACACGGCGGATCTCCTCGGTCAGGTGCCGGGTGTGCAGGCCGAAGCCACCGGCGGCGAGGCCCAGAACATTTATCGCGTGCGCGGCATTCCGAACGAGTCGAACTTCTTCACGTTCCAGGAAGACGGCATGCTCATCTACGGGGAGAACGACGGGTACTTCTTCAAGGGCGACGTCATGCTGCGCCCGGACCTGATGACCCAGAACGTCGAAGTCGTCCGTGGCGGGCCAGCGCCGATATTTGCGGACAACGCGGCCGCCATCCTCAACCTGATCACGCGCCAGGGCGGTGAAGTGGCGGAGCACGGCGCCCGGCTCACGCTGGGCGACACCGGCCTGTATCGCTTCGACGGCTTCGCCTCCGGCAAGCTGGCCGACCGGACGTACTACGCCGTCGGCGGCTTCTACCGCAAGCACAGGGGCTACCGTGACAACGGCTTTCCCAGCGACACCGGCGGCCAGTTGCGGCTGAACATCCGGCACAGGCTGGACAACGGTGAAGCCAGGTTTTTTGCCAAGGTCTTCGACGACAGCAATGTGTTCCTGCTGCCTATTCCCGTGGCAGACCCGCGCGATCCGTCCAAGTCGCTGAACCCCTACATCGACTACTTCAAGGGCACGCTGAATTCGCCGTATCTGCGCAACGTCAAGTTCATCTACCCGACTGTGGGCGGCGCGAGCAGTGCCACCGAATCGCGTGACCTGTCCAATGGCCGGCAACTGCGCTACTTCAACACCGGCGTTGATCTCAACCTCAACCTGGGTGGGTGGCAGCTCAGCGAGAAGCTGAGGCTGACGAAAGGCAAACTCGACTTCGATGCTTTGTACTCGACCGTCAACCCGGCGGACGCCAACGCCTTTGCCGCCAGCTTCCTGACTGCCTCACGCACGGCGTTCGGTGCCGGCGTCAATCGCCTGGGCTACACCTACGCCGGCCAGTCCGCGGCCTACGACCCGTACGGCGCATCCGGCCTGGTCGCGCAGGCGGGCTACCGCTCGATCCAGAACGACTTCAACACCATCGCCAACGACCTGCGCGTGACCCGCGACTTTGAACTTGCAGGCCGGCACAGCCTGACCGGCGGCCTGCTGCTGTCGCGCTACAAGTCCACGATGAACCTGCGCTTCCAGGACTTGCTGCTGGAGTTGGCCGGCAAGCCCCGGCCGCTGGACCTGGTTGCCTATGACGCCGGCGGCGCCGTGCTGGGCCGCGTCACCGACAACGGCGTGCTGCGCTACTCGTCCACGCTGATCGGCGGCGAATCCACGGTCACCCAGACATCGGTCTACCTTGCCGATACCTGGAAGCCGGTGCCGCAGACCACGCTGGATTTCGGTGTCCGGCGCAGCGGCTACAAGGGTGACGGCTACAGCAAGAACACGGCCCGGTACGACCTGGGCAACGCCGCCACCCTGGCCGACAACTCGRCGCTGGGTTACACCGGCGTCAACGCCCCGCGCCCGATTGACGGCCACCCGACTTCCTGGACCGTCGGTGTCAATCAGGAGCTCACGCGAGCCATGGGCGTGTATGCGCGCGCGTCCGTGGCTTACCGTCTGCCGGGCGAAATCAACGTCTACACATTCGCTGCGCCGACGACGACCAAGGCCAAGCAGTACGAGGCCGGCTTGAAGTACTCGACCGAGCCGTTCTCGGCTTTCGCCACCGTCTTCCTGAGCCAGTTCAAGCCCTTTGCGACGACGGTGGCCGAAATCAACCCCGCCACTGGAACCATCACGAACCAGGTCTTCATCGGCGACGTGAAGAGCCCTGGCGTGGAGTTCGAATTCTCGTGGCGCCTCATTTCAAGTTTCACGTTGGACGGCGCTGCGACCTACAGCCCGGCCAAGTCCGGCAACATGGTCAGCGCTGYAGGCAACCAGTCGCTGACGACCGAAGGCAAGTTGCCCATCCGCCAGCCCAAGGCCTGGGGCAATATCCGTCCCACTGTCCACTTCGCCGTGGCGGACTGGCAGGCCAGCGCCTACGCCCGCTTCAACTTCACCGGAAGGCGCTACGTCGATCTGCAGAACACGACGGCGCTGCCGGCCTACCAGACCCTGGCGCTGGGCACGTCGGCCAGCAGGGGCGGCACCACCGTGCAGCTGATGGTGGACAACGCCACCAACRCCAAGGGCCTGACCGAAGGCAACCCGCGCGCCGATGCGGTGGCCGGGCAGGGTTCGGCCGATGCCATCTATGGCCGACCGCTGTTTGGCCGCAATGTTCGCCTGACGCTGACCCAGGAATGGTGACTCGAGCGGCACAGGGGCCGGTACGGCCAAACACCAATCCGCGGACTGGAGATGTGGAATAGAGTGGGATCGAGGTTGGTGAGCACGGCTTGGCTCGATTCGGTGGGTTGCGCAAGGCCCTCCGATATCGACGCACCCCCGGCCTCATGGAGGCGACATGACTCTGAGCAGGCTCATGGGTGCATGCCTGGTGCTGTTGACCGGCTGGATCCCGCTGGCACAGGCCGCTGACGGCCCGGAGGCGAACGCGCCCGTCAGGCCCGAGAGCACCACCGTCACGGTTGGCCAGGCCAACGATGTCCCCGTGCCGCGTGTCCTGCCAGCCTGCGCGCCGGGTACGTGCCTGTTTGCGGGTCAGAAGGTGACGGTGATCGCCACCAAGAGCGCGATCAGCGTGGCGCTGCTCGAAGTGAAGCAGGAGTTCGAGGCGGCCACCGGCGCTCAGCTCGACATCGTGCGCTTGGCCGGCGTGGAGCACTACCCGACCATCATCTCGGACATGACCACCCACACCGGCAAGTACGACGCGTCGATTGCCGCTGCCTGGTGGGTCGGCGACATGGTGGCTGGCGGGCACCTGCTGTCGTATGAGAAGTTCTACAACGACCCGCGATTTCCGAAGTGGGACATCGACGACGTACTGCCCGGCCCGCGCACCCTGCTGTCCTACGGCGGCAAGAAGTACATGGTCGCCTACGACCACGACGGTCAGGTGCTGTACTACCGGCGCGACCTGCTGAATCACCCGCGGCACCAGGCGGCGTTCAGGCAGAAGTACGGCTACCCGCTGGCGGTGCCGCAGACCTGGGCGCAGTTGCGCGACGAGGTCGAGTACTTCAACGGCCAGGACA
>NZ_JBFULE010000398.1:0-4760 GCF_056400485.1 Roseateles sp. P5_B10 | reverse complement strand
GCGTCGGATGGCCGTCGAGGTCGATGTAGAAGTAGTAATCCCACTGGCCGGTACGGGCCGGGCGGGACTCCAGGCGGGTCATGGATACGCCGTGCTTCTTCAGCGGCACCAGCAGATCGTGCATGGCGCCGGGCCGGTTGGGCACGGAAACGACCAGGCTGGTGCAGTCGCGCCCGGTGGCCGGCGGTGTGGCCATCGTCTGCGGCAGGCAGATGACGGCGAAGCGCGTGCGGTTGTATGCCTCGTCCTGGATGGCGTGCGCGGTGATGTGCAGGCCGAAAACCTGCGAGGCACGTTCGCTGCCCAGGGCGGCCCAGGCCGGGTTGGTGGCGGCCAGGCGCGAGCCCTCGGCATTGCTGGAGACGGCTCGGCGCTCGACGTCGGGCAGGTGCTTGTTCAGCCAGTTCTGGCATTGGGCCAGGGCTTGCGGGTGCGCGAGCACCGCTTCGATGCCGTGCATCGAAGGCTCCTTGCGCATCAGGTTGTGGCGGATCAGCAGGCTGACCTCGCCGACCACATGGCAGGGCGTGTGCAGGAACAGGTCCAGCGAGCGCGTGACGACGCCCTCGGTCATGTTCTCGACGCCGACGACGCCGAACTGCGCGCTGCCGCTGGCCGTCGCGTGGAAGACCTCGTCGAAAGTGGCGCAGTAGGTCATGTCGGCGGCGCTGCCGAAGTATTCGAGAGCGGCCTGCTCGCAGAAGGTGCCGATGGGGCCGAGCACGGCGACGCGCTGCGGCGACTCCAGCGCCAGGCAGGCGGACATGATCTCGCGCCAAATGGCCGCGACGTGCTCGGACTTCAACGGCCCCGGGTTAGCGGCACGGATCTTGTCGATGACCTGGGCGACGCGGTCCGGGCGGAAAAAGGGTGTGCCCTCGGCGCGCTTGATCTCGCCGACTTGCTCGGCGACGCGGGCGCGCTGGTTCAGCAGGTCCAGCAGCTGGCGGTCCAGGCCGTCGATCTGGTCGCGCAGCGCGAGCAGTGCCTGGGAGGCGACAGGTTCAGCCATGGCGGGCCTCGAAGTCCTTCAGGAATGACACCAGCGCCTGCACGCCTTCCAGCGGCATCGCGTTGTAGATGGACGCGCGCATGCCGCCCATCGACTTGTGACCCTTGAGCTGCAGCAGGCCAGCGGCCTTGGCCGCGGTCAGGAAGCTCTCGTTGAGCTTTTCATCCTTCAGGAAGAAGGGCACGTTCATGCGTGAGCGGCAGCTGGCGTCGACGCGGTTCTCGTAGAAGCCGGAGGCATCCAGCGTCGCGTAGAGCAGGCCGGCCTTGTCGATGTTGCGCTGCTCAATGGCGGCCAGGTCGCGCTTGCCGGCGTACTCAAAGCCTTTCACCCACTGGAACACCAGACCCGCCACATAGATCGCGAAGGTTGGCGGCGTGTTGAACATGGACTGGGCTGCCGCTACGGTTTCGTAGTTGAAGGCCGAAGGACAGATCTCCAGTGCGCGGCCCAGAAGGTCTTCGCGCACGAAGACCAGGGTCATGCCGGCCGGGCCGATGTTCTTCTGCGCGCCGCCGAAGGCCAGGCCGATGCGGCTCCAGTCGATGGGGCGCGACAACAGGTGGGAGGAGCAGTCGATGACCAGCGGCACGCCGTTGCCGATACGGGGCAGGTCATGGAATTCGACGCCGTCGATGGTCTCGTTKGTGCAGACGTGGACATAGCTCGCGTCGCTGCGAAGTTGCCAGTCGCCGGGGATGGCRTGCCCGCTGCCGATGTCGGCGGCGATCTGCACGTCGGCATAGCGGCGCGCCTCGGCGGCGCTCTTGCGCGACCAAGAGCCCGTCACGACGACATCGACCTTGCCGCCACGGCTCAGGTTCAGCGGCACGATGGCGTTTTCACCCAAGCCGCCACCCTGCATGAAGAGGATGCGGAAGTTGGCCGGCACGGCGAGCAGCTCGCGCAGATCCCGCTCAGCCGCTTCCGCGATGGAGATGAACTCCTTGCCGCGGTGGCTCATCTCCATGACGCTCATGCCACTGCCGTGCCAGTCCAGCATCTCGGCCGCCACCTGTTGCAGCACCGGTTCAGGCAGTGTGGCGGGGCCGGGGGCGAAATTGAACGGGCGGGCTGTGGTCATCGAGATCCGGGAGGCTACTTCTTGGGCGCGGAGGCTGCGGGCTTGGGCGCGGCGGCCGGCGGAGGCTGCAGGCCCAATTGCTTGGCCAGCGTGGTCTGCAAGGCCTTGAGACGGCCTTCCAGCGTGGGGCCGGCCTCGGCCATCACCTTTTGCGCGACGGCCTTCTGCAGTTCGACGCTGGCAAGGCCGAATTTCTGGCTGACCGGCGATTCTGCCCAGGCGACGACCTGCTTCAGTTCGTCCTCGTTGAAGCGTTCGTCCAGCAGGGCCGAAGCCGTGGGCCCAATCGCCTTGGCGATCTTGTCCTTCAGGTAGGGCACGTTTTCCTCGATGAACTTCTTCAGCTCGGCGTCCATGGCCTTGGCCGTCGCGTCGCGCTTCTCGGGCGGCACTTGCTGCAGCGCGGCGCGGCCGCCTTGCGTCAGCTGCGGCAGGGGTTGCTGCACGATGCTGGCCGCCATGCTGTCGGCCATGCCCTGCTGCTGCAGCGCCACGATCTTGTCGATCAGAGCCTTCTTGGCCGGCGACGGATCGGCCAGGGCGGTGCCAGTGGCCAGGGCCAGGGCGAGGGCCAGGCCCAGGTTGCGAGAGGTCATGTGATCAGTCCTTGGGGGCTTCGGAGGAGTCATCGGTAAGGCCGGCCTCGCCATCTTCGGCAGGGGCATCGGTCTCGTTGGCGTCGTTCTCGACGATGCGCTGCAGGCCGGACAGCTTGCTGCCGTCGTCCAGCGCGATCAGTGTGACGCCTTGCGTGGCGCGGCCGAGTTCGCGGATCTCGCTGACGCGGGTGCGCACCAGCACGCCCTTGTCGGTGATCAGCATGATCTCGTCCTCGGGGCGCACCAGCGTCGCGGCGACGACGCGGCCATTGCGCTCGCTCTGCTGGATGGCAATCATGCCCTTGGTACCGCGGCCGTGGCGCGTGTACTCAACGATGGACGTGCGCTTGCCGTAGCCGTTCTCGGTGGCGGTCAGCACGCTCTGGGTTTCGTCTTCGGCCACCAGCATGGCGATGAGGCGCTGGTCGGGCTCGAGCATCATGCCGCGCACGCCGCGGGCGGTGCGGCCCATCGGGCGCACGTCGTCCTCGTCGAAGCGCACGGCCTTGCCGCCGTCGCTGAACAGCATCACATCGTGGTGGCCGTCGGTCAGTGCGGCGCCGATCAGGTGGTCGCCCTCGTCCAGGTCGACGGAGATGATGCCGGCCTTGCGGGGATTGCTGAAGTCCTTCAGAGAGGTCTTCTTGACCGTGCCCATGGCCGTGGCCATGAAGATGAAGTGATCTTCAGGGAAGCTGCGGAACTCGCCGGTCAGCGCCAGCACGACGGTGATCTTCTCGTCGGCCTGCAGCGGGAACATGTTGACGATGGGCTTGCCGCGCGAGTTGCGCGAGCCCTGCGGTACTTCCCAGACCTTGAGCCAGTAGACGCGGCCGCGGTTGGAGAAGCACAGCAGCCAGTCGTGGGTGTTGGCGATGAAGAGCTGGTCGACCCAGTCGTCGTCCTTCGTCTGCGTGGCCTGCTTGCCGCGGCCGCCGCGCTTTTGAGCGCGGTATTCGCTCAATGCCTGGCTCTTGATGTAGCCGGTGTGCGAGAGCGTCACGACCATGTCGGTCGGCGTGATGAGGTCTTCGGTGCCGAGTTCCTGGGCGTTGTGCTCGATGACGCTGCGGCGAGCGCCCAGCTTGGTCTGGCCGAACTCGTTCTTCAGCTGCACCAGCTCGTCRCTGATGATGGTTGTCACCCGGGCAGGCGTGGCAAGGATGTTGAGCAGATCGGCGATCTCCGCCATCACTTCCTTGTACTCGCCGACGATCTTGTCCTGCTCCAGGCCAGTCAGGCGTTGCAGGCGCATCTGCAGGATTTCGCCAGCCTGCGATTCCGACAGGCGGTACAGGCCGTCGGCCTGCATGCCGTACTCGGGCTCCAGGCCTTCGGGACGGTAGGCGGAGGGGCCACCGGCCGACAGCGTCTCGGTGCGCGACAGCATCTCGCGCACCAGCGACGAATCCCAGCTCTTGGCCATCAGGGCAGCCTTGGCGACGGGCGGCGTCGGCGAGGTCTTGATGGTCTCGATGAATTCGTCGATGTTGGCCAGCGCCACCGCCAGGCCTTCCAGCACATGGCCGCGCTCGCGGGCCTTGCGCAGTTCGTAGATCGTGCGGCGGGTCACCACCTCGCGGCGGTGCTCCAGGAACACGATGACCATGTCGCGCAGATTGCATAGCTTGGGCTGGCCATCGACGAGGGCGACCATGTTCATGCCGAAGCTGTCCTGCAGCTGCGTCTGCTTGTACAGGTTGTTCAGCACCACCTCGGGCACTTCACCGCGCTTGAGCTCGATGACCACGCGCATCCCGGACTTGTCGGACTCGTCCTGGATGTGGCTAATGCCCTCGATCTTCTTTTCCTGCACCAGTTCGGCAATGCGCTCAAGCAGGGTCTTCTTGTTGACCTGGTAGGGGATCTCGTCAACGATGATCGACTGGCGCGAACCCTTGTCGATGTCCTCGAAATGCACCTTGGCGCGCATGACGACGCGGCCGCGGCCGGTGCGGTAGCCATCGCGCACGCCAGCCAGGCCGTAGATGATGCCGGCGGTCGGGAAGTCCGGCGCCGGGATGATCTCCATCAGCTCGTCAACGGTGCATTCCGGGCTCTTCAG
>NZ_JBFULE010000397.1:0-4780 GCF_056400485.1 Roseateles sp. P5_B10 | reverse complement strand
TGCCGAGCAAGCCCGCGTGCAGGCACTGACCGACAGCGAACGCGTGTTGGAGGCGCGCGTGCTGGAGCGCACCGCGGCGCTGGAGGCGGCCAACCGGCAGCTCGAATTGATGAGCCAGACCGACGGCCTGACCGGGCTGGCCAACCGGCGGCATTTCGATGCGGTGCTCGTCGCCGAGTGGGCGCGAGCCCAGCGGGCCGGCCAGCCGCTCGGCCTGGGGCTGCTCGACGCCGATCTGTTCAAGGCCTACAACGACAGCATGGGTCATGTCGCCGGCGACGACTGCCTGCGCCAGATTGCGGCCGTGCTGACCGACACCATCGGCCGGCGCAGCGGCGAGCTGGTAGCCCGCTATGGCGGCGAGGAGTTCGCCTTCATCGTGCCCGGTGCCGGCGCCATGCAGATGCAGGCGCTGGGCGAGCGCATCGTCGCCGCGTTGCGAGCGCGGGCGCTGCCGCACCCGGCCAGCCCCACGGGTCATGTCACGGCCAGCATCGGGCTCGCGGCCGAAGTCCCTGCCGCCGGCCGCCGCCCGGAGCTGCTGGTGCAGACCGCCGATACGGCCCTCTATGCCGCCAAGGCGGCCGGCCGCGACCAGGTGCAGTTGGCGCACGAGGGCTAGAACCGGGACTTGGGTGTCGTCGAGCACCGGTGCGCCATCCTGTGGTGCAGGCAGGCACGCTGGAGTCGCAGCCCGAACAGCCGCGCGGCGCGCATGGGGCCGACGGTGTGCGAGCTGCTCGCGCCGATGCCGATCTTGAAGAGGTCGAAGACGGAGACGGCCATGATTGGATTCCTTCAGCGGGAACGCAGGCCGTGCGGGCCGCCTTCCCACCGTCAAAAGAGGTTTGCCTTGAGGTCGACGTCGTGGTCCGGATTCCCGGCGAGGAATCGATCCGCAGGCACCGAATCGCCGCAGGCGACGTTGTAGATGGTCTCGGAGTAATACTGCCCCGAGTAGGTCGTGTGCCGCGCATTGACGACCAGGCGAGCAAACTCTCCAGGCAGAAGGCGCACGACGCCCGGCAATGCATGGCGCTTGGGCTGTCCAGCGCTTGGTGTCCCGAGAATTCCGAGGCAGAACGCCTGATCGGGCATCGCCGAAATGCGCAGCACGTCTTCTGAGCCCGGAACGTGGTCCTTCATTTCGGATTTCAATAGCCGCGGTTGGAAGTCATCCCACTCTGCGATCTTGAAGTGCTGGACCAGACACGTCCGAGGCTGGCCATCGAGCGGAAAGGCCCGTGGCAGCGCCACACGCTCATTGGAACGCGGCGCCCCTCGCGTGGCCTTGGTCCAAAGAATCTCGATGACCTGGACGGCAAGCATGACTTGAGGGGAGCCGGGCAAAGGCCGCTCAGGCTTCTTCGTACTCGCTCAGCGGCACGCAGCTGCAGAACAAATTGCGGTCGCCCCAGACGTTGTCCACGCGGCCTACCGGTGACCAGTATTTCTGGCGGCGCAGCGAGGGCAGGGGGAAGGCGGCGGCTTCGCGGTTGTAGCCGTGGGTCCAGTCGGTGGCGCTGACGACCATCGAGGTGTGCGGCGCGTTGACCAGCGGGTTGTCCTCGCGGCTGACCTTGCCGGACTCGACGTCGGCGATCTCCTGGCGGATCTGGATCATCGCGTCGATGAAACGGTCCAGCTCGGCGCGGGACTCGCTCTCGGTCGGCTCGACCATCAGCGTGCCGGCCACGGGGAAGCTCAGCGTCGGCGCATGGAAGCCGTAGTCGATGAGGCGCTTGGCCACGTCCTCTGCGCTGACGCCGGAGCTGTCCTTCAGCGGACGCAGGTCCAGGATGCACTCGTGGGCCACGCCGCCGCCCTTGACGCCGTCGATGTTGCCGCTGAAGTGGATGTCGTAGTGGTCCGACAGGCGGGCCGCGACGTAGTTGGCGGACAGGATGGCCACCTCGGTGGCCTTCTTCAGGCCCTCGGCGCCCATCATGCGGATGTACATCCACGAGATCGGCAACACGGCCGCGTTGCCCAGCGGTGCGGCGGAGACGGCGCCGATGTTGGTGGCCTTGCCCAGGCCCGCCGTACGGTGCGCGGGTAGGAAGGGCACGAGGTCTTCGACGACGCAGACCGGGCCGACGCCCGGGCCGCCACCGCCGTGCGGGATGCAGAAGGTCTTGTGCAGGTTCAGGTGGCTGACGTCGCCGCCGAACTCGCCGGGTGCCGCCACGCCGACCAGCGCATTCATGTTGGCGCCGTCCACATAAACGCGGCCGCCGTGGGCCTTCACCATCGCGCAGATTTCCTTCACGTGCGTGTCGAACACGCCATACGTGGAGGGGTAGGTGATCATGATGGCGGCCAGCTTGGCGGCGTGCAGTTCGCACTTGGCCTTCAGGTCGACCAGGTCGATATTGCCTTCCTTGTCGCACTTGGTGACGACGACCTGCATGCCCACCATCTGGGCCGATGCCGGGTTGGTACCGTGGGCGCTCTCGGGGATCAGGCAGACGTTGCGCTGCGCTTCACCGCGCGATTCATGCCAGGCCTTGATGGCCAAGAGGCCGGCGTACTCGCCCTGCGAGCCGGCATTGGGCTGCAGGCTGATGCCGGCATAGCCGGTGCACTCGGTCAGCCAGTTCTGCAGCAGCTGGTCCAGCTCGGTGTAGCCGGCCAGCTGGTCCTGCGGCGCAAAGGGGTGCACGCCCGCGAACTCCGGCCAGGTGATGGGGATCATCTCGGCCGTGGCGTTGAGCTTCATCGTGCAGGAGCCCAGCGGGATCATGCTGCGGTCCAGCGCCAGGTCCTTGTCCGACAGGCTGCGGATGTAGCGCAGCATCTCGGTTTCGCTGTGGTGGGTGTTKAAGACCGGGTGGGTCAGGTAGGCGCTGCTGCGGCGCAAGTGCGTCGGGATCAGGCTGTCGACGCCGGCGGCGAACTCGGCGACGGTCGGCACGGCCGCACCAGCGGGTGCGAACCAGCTCCAGATCGCCTCGATGTCGGCGCGCGTCGTCGTCTCGTCCAGCGCGATGCTGACGTGCTTGTCGCTGATCTTGCGCAGGTTGGTTTGCGCGGCCACGGCCTTGGCCATGACGGGGGCAGGATCACACTCCACGAGCAGCGTGTCGAACACATGCGGCGTGACGACCTTGGCGCCCATGCGCGTCAGGCCGGCGTGCAGGATGGCCGTGTAGCTGGCCACGCGTTCGGCGATGCGCTTGAGGCCTTGCGGGCCGTGATAGACCGCGTACATGCTGGCCACGACGGCCGGCAGCACTTGCGCCGTGCAGATGTTGGAGGTGGCCTTCTCGCGGCGGATGTGTTGCTCGCGGGTCTGCAGCGCCAGGCGCATGGCCGGGTGGCCTTGCGCGTCCTTGCTGACGCCGACCAAGCGACCCGGCATGGAGCGCTTGAATTCGTCCTTGCAAGCCAGGAAGGCGGCGTGCGGGCCGCCGGCGCCCATGGGCATGCCGAAGCGCTGGCTGTTGCCGGCCACGATGTCGGCGCCGAATTCGCCGGGCGAGACCAGCAGCGTCAGCGCCAGCAGGTCGGTGCAGACGATGAAGGCGGCGCTCTTGGCGTGGGCCTGGTCGGCAAATACCTTCAGGTCATGGATGAGGCCGGTGGTGCTGGGGTATTGGCAGACGACGGCGAAGTAGTCGTTCTCGGCCATCAGCGCGGGCGCCATGCCGACCTTCACGTCGATACCCAACGGCGCGCAGCGCGTCTGGATGACTTCGATGGTCTGCGGGTGCACGTCGCCAGCGACGATCAGCGTGTTGCTCTTGCTCTTCACGCCGCGCTTGGCCAGCGTGACGGCCTCGGCGGCCGAGGTGGCCTCGTCCAGCATGGAGCCGTTGGCGATGTCCATGCCGGTGAGGTCGGTCACCATCGTCTGGAAGTTCAGGATGRCTTCCATGCGGCCCTGCGAGATCTCGGCCTGGTAGGGCGTGTAGGCCGTGTACCAGGCGGGGTTCTCGAGGATGTTGCGCAGGATGACGCCCGGCGTGTGCACGCCGTAGTAGCCCTGGCCGATGAAGCTCTTGTAGACCTTGTTTTTGCCGGCGATCAGCTTCAACTCGGCCAGCGCACCGGCCTCGGTGATGGGCGCGGGCAGCTTCATGCCCTGGGCGCGGCGGATGGACTTGGGCACGACCGCGTCGATCAGCGCGGTGCGGCTGGCCACGCCCACGGCGGCGCACATCAGGGATTCATCGACGGCATCCGGCCCGATGTGGCGGGCGTGGAATTCGGAGGCGTCTTCGAGATGGGAAAGCGGCGTCGGCATGGCGGGTCTTGCTTCGAGGATTTACAGGGTCTTCAACAGGGCGTCGTAGGCGGTCGAGTCCATCAGGGCATCGAGCTGGCTGGGATTGCTCAGCTTGACCTTGAAGAACCAGCCGGCCTTGAGCGGGTCGGTGTTGGCCAGGGCCGGGTCGTCGCGCAGGGCTTCGTTGACCTCGACGACTTCGCCGTCCACGGGCATGTAGACGTCGGCGGCGGCCTTGACGGACTCGACGACGCCGGCGACTTCCTTCTCGGCATAGGTCTTGCCCACTTCGGGCAGGTCCACGAAGACCACGTCGCCCAGCGCGTCCTGCGCGTGCACGGTGATGCCGACCGTCGCCGTGCCGTCGCCGTGGACGTCAAGCCATTCGTGATCGGGGGTGTACTTGATGCTCATCGTTCAGGCTCCGAGTGGATTAGCCGCGGTAGTAGCGGTTGGGGGTGAAGGGGGTGGCGGAAACAACCATGGGMGTGCGCTTGTCGCGCACGATGGCGAAGACTTCGGTGCCAGCGGCGGTATGCGCCTTGTCGAGAT
>NZ_JBFULE010000396.1:0-4800 GCF_056400485.1 Roseateles sp. P5_B10 | reverse complement strand
ACGCGATTGGTGACGTCGATCCGGTCGCGGAAGCCGGAACGGCCCCCCCGACGCCCGGCCGGCGCAGGATGGTGCTGCGGCCGATTGGCGCATCGACGTCCAGCAACAGTTGACCCTCAAGCAAGAGACGGCAGGCGACCTTGTGCCCCTCGGCACCAAATGCGCCGTCAAGGATCACGCCCCAGCTGAGGACCGGCTGGCGATCCAGCAGCAGACGGGCCCGCTCGCGTGCGAGATCGGAGATGGCTGGGCGCCCGTGGCGCAGCACGAGGGCCGCGTTGGAGAGCCGCGGCTCTGCGGCGAGGTCTTCGGCCAGGACGACGCGGTATCGATACCCGTAGCTAGGCAGCGCCTCCTGCAGCAGCCGAGTGCGTTGGGCGAAACGCTCAGCGTCGGCCCTGGTCTTCACCTCCCACAGCTCCCGGCCGCTGGCGGTTTGGACCTCGATGTCCGGATAGTGGTCGTGCTGGACGCCGTCCATCACATACGTCACGACCAGAGGTTGCTCAGCAAAGCGCAAAACGCTGGCGTGGGCATCGAGCAGCCGGAAAGCGTGGAGTTCGTGTGGCGACTCCCAGTGGAGCATTCGCTTGGCCTTCCAGCTCGGGTACTTGCCGCTGCTGGTGGCCTTCGACCGCGAGATCACTTTGCGGGCGCGTGGCTTCCCCTCCTCGGGATAGCGAATGGCCACGATCGGGCCTCTCATCAGTGGGCCCGAGGTGTCGCGGGCGTGCGCACCTGGTGGCTTGGATGCGTGGTGTTTGCTCATGGTTTTCTCCTTCAGTGCCCGGGGGCGGGCGGTCCATGCGCGATTCGTGGGGCAACACAGTTCCCTCAGCACGCGGACTGAAGTTGCACTGATGCAACGCCAGCTCACACGACTGATGACGACTGAGGACAACAGAGAGGAGAAAAGCAGCCCGAGGCCGCCCGCGGAAGGGCGACCTCCTTGCCGAAGGCAAGTCAAGGGATTAGAGTCTTCGAACCGGATCCACTGGTTTTGCGGACTCAGGGCCTATTGCTGGTTGGCGCCGGCAATAGGCCTTCTGCCTTTCTGGGCTATCTATTCGTAGCCGAACATTTCGCGCTCCTTTCTCGCGATGGCTTCACGCGCCACCACGCGAACTCTTGACCAGATAGCGCGCGACGTCCGTGGCAAGCACGTACACGCCGCGGCGTCCCTGGAACTTCATGACCGGCATCTCCAGACGCCCACGCTGGCAGTGCCGGTCGAAAGCTTCTGCCGACGGGAACTGCAACACCTCGGTCAAGGCCAGGCGGCCCAGCACGGGCCCGTACTTGGCCATCAGGTGCTGCACGATGACGCTGTCATCGGCACCGGTGGGCTCATCGGTGCTCGTCATTCCAGCGCTCCCAGGGCAGGCTTCATGGCGCCAGTTTGGCGACCAGCTACGACCCTGACAACCCACGCCGCGCATTTGCGCTTGCATAGGAGATACCCACCGCGCAACGGAATTAACGGGTGCCCTGCTACCGGGCGAGAATGCGGCAAAATTTCCTTGTTGCCTGACAGCGTCAAAATGATCCCTATGCAGCACTGCCAGCAACTGCGCCCCACTGGGGCGCAGTTGTGACCAAAGACTGGCTCCCGTACCCCCATGTGGTGCTTGCCCACCTTCAAGTGGGCAATCTGCTCCATGCGCGGCTCAATGCGATAAACAGGAAGCTGCGGATCAACCCGACGCAGATGCTCGTCCTGGCCGTCATGCCCTCCGCGATCGGCCGGACGTCAACGGCGGCAGGCGTGTCAGAGGTGGCAAAGCAGCTGCAGCTGAGGCGGGAGACGGTCTCCGCGCAGCTCAAGGGCATGGCCAAGAAAGGACTGGTGGTGGTCGCCAAGCCGGCGCCCAACGATGATCACCGTTGGAAAAGGTATGACGTGACCGAGGCCGGTGAGGTCAAGGCCCGCCAGGTTCGCCAGCTCCTGACCCAGCTCGACAAGGTCCTTCGAGTGCTGCTGGGGCATGAGCTGGCCCAGGCGCACCCACGGGCGATCGGACGACTCGCGAAAGGACTACCGGGCGTCCCGCCGCTGGATGACGCCCACGCGGCCGACAGGTTTCGTCACAAGACGATCTGCGAGCGGCGTCAAGTGACGTTGGCCCGCAAGGCCAAGAAAAACGCCAAGGCCGGGAACAGGTAGCCATCTCCCTGTTGGCCAAAAATGCCACCCCCGTTGGCTGATTTCGCTCTACCAAAGTGGTAGGTCTCGGTGGTGGCGAACTACTTCACAGGCGGTGCTTCTACGCACTTGGGCAAGCCCTACCTAGCGGTCAAACTACACGGAGTCCAAGAGCGAGGAGGCGAGCAGCATGGGTCAACCGCGGGAAACGCAATTCGACGCCGACGGTCCGGACGACATCAAACGGAAGTACCTCGCGGAAGCGGGCCTGAATCTGTATTCCGATGCACCCGTGATGTTTCGCCCGTCGGACATCTACCGACTCGGCAAGGATCCCGGCTTCCGGGAGGTGCTGCGCGGCTCCAACGTCTATCTCATCTGCCGACGTCGTCGGATCTCCATCGATCCCGTCTCCCTAAAGGTGAAGGGCGGCGACCTCTACGGCGACTTCCTGGTCCATGGTGAGGGCTATCAGCAGTGGCAGCGTGAGCCGTTCACCTTCACGCCGGCGCAGCTCGGCCGCACAAACCCACCGACACCCTTCCTGGCAGTGCGTCCCGACAGCGCCGCTGGCCACGGGATCACCTTGGCCGAGCAAACCGGCCATACCGTCGAAATGACGTGCGCCGTTCTTGCGGCGCAGAGCCAACATGCTCTGGGCGACCACACCCGGTTGGAGGTGTTGTACATCGGACAGACCTTTGGCGCACAGGGCGACCGCTTGGCCGTCGATCGACTCAGCCGGCACAGCACCTTGCAGCGCATCCTCGCAGATGTCGCARATGAATGTGGCCGGGACGAAGTGCTCCTTCTCGGGCTGACCTACGGCCACGCCAAGAACATGCTGTCCACCGCGGGTAACCGTTGGGTCGAGCCTTCGGCGACGTCCGCGGAGGAGCACGCCCATTGGAAGAAGGCTGGATCACAGACGTTCACCCGAAGGGACCGAATCCTCTTGGCCGAGGCCGCGCTGATCAACTACTTCAAGCCGCACTACAACCTGCAGCACCTGGATTCCTTCAGCACCAAGGAGCGCCGGCGCAAGCTGAAGACGCTGCGCTCGTTGTTCCGCGAAGACTTCTCCGCGCTGATGGTCGAGATCAGCACCAGCGCGATCGGGGCCAAGCTGTGGTCAGCCGCTGCACCTCGCAGTCCCGGGGAGATCTTGTTTACCGCAAGCAAGATCGCCGAGATGCGGGCCAACAGCCGGAACACGAATCCGCCGATGTCGGCGTCAGAGTTCGACCAGTTCATCCGCGACCACGTCTACGTTCATATTGCGCAATATGCGCTGTACGACCCGACCGAGCGCGAAACCTTTCTGCATGGGCTGCATTGGGGCGAGTGACATCGATGGCCCAGTGCCAACCGAGGGCAGCCCACCATTCGCCGCCCGTGTAGAGCGCCGGGGCCGGCTAGCCTTCGGCGTGGCTGCGCTCCAGCCGGCTTTCCGCATCGGCGGCGATAGCCTCGAAGGCGGTGTCAAGACGCGCGAACACGCCGATGGGCAGCCTGCCATGTGGCTGGTCGGCTTCCGTGGGCCGACTCATGATGCCTTCTGGAACGGGTCCTTCAGCGCGGGGTCGAAGACACCAACCCGATCACGCTGATCTTCGGCCATCAGACGTTCGAAGTCCGGACTCCCAAATTCGCGTCCAACCGCAGGTATCCGATCCCACAACCGAAGGTCTTCATTGAAGAGGCCGCGGCGCTGCCTGAGCACACGCTTGCTGACACTCGACTTTCGTTTCCGCTGAGATGGCATGCTTTGGTCCTGCGGGTAGTTGGACGCCCGACGTTATGCGCCGCTGCCGTGGCGGATGCGCGTGAGCTGGTCAGCCAGGCGATCCATGCCGCCCGGCTCCGCCGCGATGTCGATTGGGCGGTCACCCAGGCCAAATGCTGGCTGGATCAGCCACTCGGCAAGCCAGGCTTCCGTCCCGTCGCCGGCGCTGTCTCGCGCATCCACCAGAAGCCGCTCAAACTCTGGTGTGTGCGTGAAGGCGTCGAGGCGGTCGATGAGCGCCCGCTTTGATGCGATGACGGCGTCGATAGGTCTTTCAGTCATCAGTGCTACCTCCGGGATTGGGAGTCTTCCGTGCTGGTCCTGGGTAAGGCTTGGCATCTGCTGAGGCGTAGTGCATGCCGATCTGCCACAAGGGTTCCATGGCGGTCAGCACAGATGCCGGAATTCGCGTATCGCCCTTTGCGTCAGCGAGCGTGTCCCGCATCGCCTGCGCAATCCGCGCCAGCGCCACGCGCGGTCGTTCGACGCCGCAAATCTCTGCGCCGAACCACAGCAACTCCTCAGTCGTCGGGTAGGCCCTGGTGCGGTGCTTCCCGGCGAAGAGCCTGAGCGCCATCGTCCGGTCCGTCTGCTCAGAGTCGCCAGCGAAGCGCGTGTATGTGTAGGCCGCGGTGGTCACCACGTCGAACACCGGTGAGAGGCGGGGCCTGCCTGACTGCGGCACCAGCACGCCGAAGTTCTTCAGGTGAGCATCTCCGTTGCGCAGCATCACGCTCAAGGCCACCTGCTCATAGAAGCGATGCAGGTCCTCGGAGGGCAGCTGCAAGGACTTCAGCAGTTCAGCGACACGCTGGTAGCTGCCCTGGTACTTGCGCTCGGCGAGCGCGTCGCGCACGCGAAGGCCCATGAG
>NZ_JBFULE010000395.1:0-4803 GCF_056400485.1 Roseateles sp. P5_B10 | reverse complement strand
CGGCTACGGCAACCAGGAGCTGGAGTACTACCGCCCCAACAACCTCAGCATCGTCAACGTGCCTTTCGAGCCCGCCACGCGGGCCCTGGCCATCACGGCCAAGCGCGAGGTGATGGGCGCCAACCAGTTCACCTCCGGCAAGCTGGACTCGGCGGGCAAGGTGCAGGTCAAGTACGGGATGATCGAAATCCGCGCGGCCACGCCGTCGGTCGGCGTCGGCCTGTGGCCGGCCCTGTGGCTGCTGGGCACCAGTCCGCAGGCCTGGCCGCGCAAGGGCGAGATCGACATCATGGAGCAGGGCGGCCGCCAGCCCGCGGGCCTGCCCGCCGTGTCGCCGGACCAGTTCGTCGGTTCCAACGTCATCACCTTCAACCAGGCCGCCTGCGTGCCCGGCAACGAAAGCTGCGCCGCGTCCACTGCCTGGCAGACCAAGAGCTGGGTCACGCCCACGCGCTCGTTGGCCAACCGCTTCGTGCTATATCGCCTGTATTGGACTGACACGCAGATCCGCTTCACGCTGGTGGACAACGGCCGTGAACTTGACATRTACAAGGCGCCCATCTCCACGGTGGGTTCGCCAGCGCTGCAGGAGCCGTTCTATCTGCTGATGAACATGGCTGTCGGCGGCAACTTCACGCCGGCCGCCACGCCTGCGCAGATCACCGCGCCGTTGCCCGCGACGATGTACGTGGACTATGTGCGTGTCTATGAGCTGGACGGCAAGGGCGAGGTCAAGCTGGGCGTCGGCATCACGCCGGAGGCCGGCAAGTTCGGCGTGTTCACCGACAACACGCCTGTCAACAACAGCCAGGCGCTCGGCACGTCGGCGGACTTCTTCATCTGGAACACCGGTTCCATGGGTGGCGGCAACATCCCGGCGTTTGAGGGGTCCAACGTGCTGGCGCTGAACTACTTCGCGCCGGGGCAGTGGTTCGGCGGTGCCGTCCAGTCGCGCCAGGTGCACGACATGAGCGGCTTCCGTGGCGGCAACATCAAGCTGAAGATCAAGGCGCCGGCCAATGTCGCCTTCAAGATCGGCATCCTGGACACCTACACCAACCACAGCTGGGTGACCTTCCCCGCCAACACCACCGCCTATGGCCTGGTGCGCAACGGCGAGTGGGGCACGGCCACCATCCCTGTGGCCGAGATCGCCGGCCCCCTGGTGGCGCTGCAGTCCATGAACTCGCTGTTCGAGTTCCTCAGCGTGGACGGCTCCAATCCGGCCGCGTCCTTCCAGATGGCCTTCGACGACATCATCTGGGACTCGGGCGTGGCGGCTGTGAACGCCGTGGCCGTGACGGCGCCGGCGCTTGCCAAGACGGCCGCCGTGCCGACGGCCTCGACGCAGGCCGGTGCGACCACCCTCGAACTCGCCGCCAACGCGACGGGCTGGGTGGACGCGCACTACACGGTCAACGGYGGCGAGACCCGGACCGTGCGCATGCGCCAGGACGGCGCTGCCAGCCGGTACACGCTGGGAGGGCTGAAGAAGGGTGACGTCGTGGAATACCGATTCACGTCCTGGGACAGCAGGAGCCAACTGGCCACCGATTCGGCGGTCAGGAGCGTGGTGATGAAGTGAGCCGGACCGGGATCGGCATTGTTCTCCGCGCCGATCCCGGACAATCCGGGCCCATGACTCAAGACCAGCTCAAGCAACTCGTCGGCCGCGCGGCTCTGGACCAGGGTCCCGCCGGCCCGATCCTCGGCGTCGGCACCGGCTCCACGGTGGACTGTTTCATTGATGCGCTCGCGGCCAGCGGTATCGCCATCCCCGGTGCGGTGTCGAGCTCGGAGCGCTCGACGCAGCGCCTCATCAAGCATGGAATCCCCGTGCTGAATGCGATCGAGGTGGAGCGGCTGGCCGTCTACATCGATGGCGCCGACGAGATCGATGGCCAGGGCTTCATGGTCAAGGGCGGTGGTGCCGCGCTGACGCGCGAGAAGATCGTGGCGGATCTGGCCGACCAGTTCGTCTGCATCGCCGACGAATCCAAGCTCGTGCAGACCCTGGGCAAGTTTCCGCTGCCTGTCGAGATCGTCCCGATGGCCGCCGCCCAGCTGGCGCGCCGTTTTGCCAAGCTCGGCGGCGAGGCCAGGCTGCGGGCCGGCGTCGTCACCGACAACGGCGGCCACATCCTCGACGTGACGGGCCTGTCCATCACCGACCCGCTGGCTTTCGAGGCCGAGGTCAGCCAGTGGCCGGGCGTCGTCACCGTCGGCGTGTTCGCCCGCCACAAGGCCAGCGTCTGTCTGCTCGGCGGTGCCGACGGCGTGAAGACCCTGAAGTTCTGACCGCATGCCGCGCGAGCCCCTCGGCTTCGATGCGGCATCGCACGAGAGGCACCATTGGTGGCGCAGCCTGCTGTTCAAGCTGGCCGTGTGCGGCGCCGCAACGGCGCTGCTGTGGTGGGCGAGCGGCTGGGCCGGCATGCTGGTGGCGCTGATGCTGTGGGGCCGTGCCTTCGCGTCCGATCTTGTTGCCCTGGGCGAAACGGTCGGGCGGGGCCTGAAGGCACTGGCCTTCCGGCCCGTGCAGGGACGCTACTACGCCTTCAAGGGCCACCGCATTCGTGTGCTGGACGATGACATCGAGCGCCACCGCTGGATCGCGCTGGAGGATTTGTCGACGGCCCTGGGTGCGCCGATGCCGGCCGCATCGCTGCGGCGTCGCCATCCACAGTCGGTGCGCGAGCAACGCGACGGTAGCTATGTGCTCGATGAGGTCGTCCTGACCTGGCTGCGCGAGCAGCGCGGGGATCGCGCCGGGCGGTTGGCGCACTGGGTGGAACGTGAGGTCTGGTACCCGGCACGCGGCCGCAAGGCCAGCTACGCCCAGAAAAAAGGGGCGTCCGAAGACGCCCCCGATTGAGCCCGCTCGGCTCAGTTCCTGCCGACAGCGCTCCAGGCAGAGGCCACGGCATTCGCCTCGGCGCTGCCAGTCCCGTAGAGCTCATTGGCGGCGGCGATGGTGCCACTGCGTGCGCCGGCGTAGTTGGTGGACGAAGTGAACTTCGTCGTCAGCGCCCGGTACCAGATCTTGGCGGCCTTGTCCCGGCCGATGCCCGTCAGCGAGCCCGCGCCGGTGGCGACGCGGGTGTTGCCGGCCACGCAGGTCGGGCTGTTGCCGTAGGCACTGTTGGTGCCTTCGGCGAGCAGGAAGAAGAAGTGGTTGGTCACGCCCGAGCTGTAGTGCACGTTGAGATTGCCCACGCCCGAGTACCAGCAGTCCGCCGATGCACCGTCGGCGCTGGGCTTGACCATGCTGCGCAAGGCCCCGCCGCCCACCATGATCTTCTCGCCGATCAGGTAGTCGCCCGGGTCGCTGGCATTGGCGGCGTAGAACTCGACCATGGTGCCGAAGATGTCGGAGTTGCCCTCGTTGAGGCCGCCGGACTCGCCGGAATAGGTCAGGTTGGCCGTGCGGCTGGTGACGCCGTGGCTCATCTCGTGGCCGGCCACGTCCAGGGACACCAGCGGCTTGATGCTGGTGCCGTCGCCATCGCCGTAGGTCATGCAGAAGCAGGAGTCCGACCAGTAGGCATTGGCGTAGTTGCGGCTGTAGTGGACGCGGTTGTAGGCACCCTTGCCGTCATTGGCGATGCCGTTGCGGCCATGCACGTTCTTGTAGTAGTCCCAGGTCATGGCCGTGCCGTACTGCGCATCGGCGCCAGCGCTGGCGGCGTCACTGGTCGCGTTGTTGCCCCAGCTGTTGTCGGCGTCGGTCATGACGCTGCCACCGTTCTTGCGGCCGCCCATGCTGATCGTGTAGGTGCCGCCGCGGCTCGGGTCGCGCAGCTCGTAGCCGCCGCTGATGCTGTTGGTCGTCAGGGCCACGTTGCCGCTGTACAGCGTCTTGCCCGTGCCGTTGGCGGCCGCGGTGTGGATGTCGTCCCAGGCGTCGAGCTGGCGGGCATCCAAGGCGTCGACGATCACATGCTTCTCGAACGGCGTGCCATCGGCGCTTTCTCCGGAGACGGGCACGTCCCAGGCCAGGGCGGGCGCCTGGTCGCGGGCATAGATGACGAGTTCGGGTTTGCCGGCATCGCCGTCCATCGTGCGCAGCACGGCCATGGCGGCGCGATTGGCGTTCAGGGCCGGCTTGGTGGCGATGCCGTCCAGGCGCCAGCGCAGGTTGTGGTGCATGGCGCGCAGGGTGCCGAAGCGGTCGGTCTGCACGATGAGGTCGCCGCCGATGACGCGCAGGCCCGCGACGCTGCGGTCCAGGCGCACATGGCTGCCGCCGTCGCTGTCGATGACGATGTCGCGCACGCTGTAGCTGTGCTCGCTGCCGTGCAGGCTGAGTCCGGGAAACTGGCGCACATGGCCTTCGGCGCGGCTCTTCAGTGCGTTGGCGTCGGCGCGATTGGACTGGGCCTGGGCCAAGGTGGCCGAGAGTGCCACGCTCAGCAGCGCGAGGCGAAAGATCGGGCGAAACATCGGGAGCTCCTGGTTTGTTGGAAAGCGCGGCGGGTCTGCCGCAGGGTGCGCCGGTGCGGCGCTGGCATGACTTTGCTCACCCATGCCGCCGCGCGGGCTGGGAACATCCCGGGTGTGGCGCTGGGGCGCAACAAGCCGGGCGACCTTTGGCGTTTCAGGCTGTAAGGGCGGCTCCCGCCACGCTGGGCGCCGGCGGTCGCGTCCCTGAACGAGGGACGGGCGGCCCCTGATTCCCAAAAGCAAAGAGCCGGGCATTGCCCGGCTCCCGTTCAATGGCGCTGCGTGGCGCGGCTCAGAAGGTCTCCCAATCGCCGTCGTCCTTCGCCGGCGCTGGCGCGGGGGCAGGGCGCGGCGCAGCTG
>NZ_JBFULE010000394.1:0-4830 GCF_056400485.1 Roseateles sp. P5_B10 | reverse complement strand
GTGTTCATGCCCATGGCCTTGATGGCCTGCAGGCGGTGCTTCCAGTACTCGCGCGGCACGCGGGCGAAGTGCATCTCGCCGCAGCGGATCTGCAGCGGCTTGCCGTCGAGCAGGAAGTCGCTCTCGCCGATGGCAAAGCGCGGTGCTTCTGCCTTGGCCGCGCTGGCAGGCGAAGCGTTCAGCAGCAGCGTCGCACCAGAGGCGGCAGCGCCGAGCAGTCGACGACGGGGAAGAAGAACAGTCATGAGGGGTCCTGATTTCTTGTACGGCCGGCCTGAACAAAAAAACCCTGCCTCACGGAGACAGGGTGAAAGGCGTGCGCACGGGCGCCGCCTGGAGAACTCTGCTGGCCTTTAGAACGCCACCCGCACGCCCACGTTGAAGCGGCGGCCGACGTCCTCCAAGGTCAGGAACTGCGACTCGTTGTTCGCGTATTCGTGCATGCGTTCGTTGTTCAGGTTGATCGCGTCGGCATACAGCGAAATCGTCGGCGTGACGTTGTAGCGCACGCTGGCATCGGCCTGCCCATAGGCCGCGCGGGTGCGCGGCAAGGTGCTGCCGCCGCCGCAGTCGACGGAGAAGTGGTTGCGCCAGTTGTAGCTCAGCCGCGCCTGGAAGCGGCTGTCCTCATAGAACACCGAGCCGTTGTACGACTGCTTGGACAGGCCCGGATAGCCACAGCTGGCGACGCCGCCTTCCCGCGTGGCGTTCGCGTCCACATAGGTGAAGTTGGCCGCCACGCCGAAGCCCTGCAGCAGCCCGTTGTTGGCGTCGAAGGCGTATTGCCCGGCCAGCTCCAGCCCTTTGATCTTGCCTTGTTGCCCGTTGCGGATGCGGGTGTCGTGCGCGATCTCGGGGAACTGCGGCAATTGGATGTCGATCAGCCGGGATTCGAGAAAGTCGGTGACCTTCTTTTGGAAGACCGCCGCGCTGACGTAGTTGGTCTTGGACAGATACCACTCCAGCGACGCGTCCAGGTTGGTCGAGCGCATCGGCTTGAGATAGGGGTTGCCGCCGCCGGTCTGCACGTCCCCAAAACGGCCACCGTACCAGTTGCTCACGCCCATCTGGTTCAGCGTCGGGCGCGTCAGTGTCTTGGAGGCCGCCAGGCGCAGCACGAGGTCGCGAGTCAGGTCGAGTTTGAGGTTGGCAGAGGGCAGCAGGTTGTTGTAGCTGTTCTCGACCGAGTTCACGCTGTCGGGGCCGTAGTTCAGGATGTAGGTCGTGTCGTTGGGGCTCTTGACGGCCGACAGCAGCACCCGGCTGATGCCGATCGACGTGGAGTTCACGTGCACATACCGCGCGCCCACATTGCCCGACCAGCCGTCGCCCTCCCACTTGCTGTCGACAAAGAGACTGGACACCTTCTCCTTGACGGCCCACATCGACGGCCTGGTGTAGTCGATGGCCATCGGGCCGTTGGGGTACCTGGTCTTGTCGCCGTAGAGCGCCGGATCGTTGGACTGCGCGATCAGCGACGGCTGGTTCAGGTAGGCCATGTAGGCGTAGGGGTCGAACCTCAGGAAGGTCGACGGCATCGCGCCTTCCGCGCCCAGGATGTTGTCGAGCTTGCTCACCGTGAACAGCGAGGCCGGCAGCGACACGTGATAGCCGCTGAATGCGTTCCACGAATCGCTGTTCCATTGGGTACGGTCCACCTTGCGGCGCGAGGCCGCGAGGCCGAACTGCAGCCCCTTGAAGTAGCCGATCTCATGATCCCAGCCCAGGTTGACGCGGCCTTCCTTCAGGTCGTCGCCGTTGCGGATCTGGCCGTAGGCGACGGCGTGGGCACGCACGGCGGCGGGGTCGGAGAGGCTGTCGCCGAAGTGGATGGTGGGCGTACCGTCAAAGGTCAGCGTGTCGCCGTTCTTGGGCACCATGCCGGCGACGATCCACATGTCGGGCGTCCCCGAGGTCGTGCGCGACGTGGACAGGTCGGCTTCCAGGTTCCACTCCGGCGCCAGCGCCCACTTGGCATTGCCGCCGAAGGCCTTGGTGGTCGACAAGCGGTCGCCGGCCTTGACGATCATGTCATTGGAATTCGCCTCGCCGAGCAGCTTGCCCGGGCCGGCAATCTCCGGGTTGTTGGCGAAGAAGGTCGAGCCCGGCCGCAGGAAGCTGGTGATCTGGTTGTCCGAATTGAACTTGACGCCGAGCTGGGTGGGGTTGTTCCAGTCGCTGACCGCGATCACGTCGTTCTTCTGGTCCAGCCGCGAGTACAGCGCATCGGCCGTGAGCTTGAGCGCCGAGCTCGGGTTGAACTGGACGGTGCCTGCGGCCACCAGGCGCTTGCGGCGCTCGTTCTCCTCCTGGAACCCGAAGCTCTGCGGGATGTAGAGCTTCTTGACCGTCACGTCGGCCATCGTCAGGTTCTTGGAATTCAGGTCGCCGTTGATCAGCGTCACGTCCTTGTAGTTCCACGCGTCGTTGACGGCCTTGGTCTGCTTCGAGGCACGGTCGGTGTACGACAGGGAACCGCTGACGCCGAAGCTGCGGTCGTCGTTCGCGAACGAGTACATCGCGCTCGCGTTGGGCGTCTTCTTCTTGGAGTTCGAATCGTAGGACCCGGACAGATTCACCACCGCGCTGTGGCCCTTGCGGCCCAACAGCGGCCGCGCCGTTTGAATATCGACCGTGGAGCCGATGCCGCCCTCGGGAAGGAAGGGCTGGGCGGTCTTGTAAACCAGCGCCTTCGAGATGAGATCGGGCGACAGCAGGTCGAACGAGAACTCACGGCCGCCGGTATCGCTGGTCATGGTTCGGCCGTTGACGAGCACATTGTTGAATTCCGGCCCCAGCCCGCGCACGGAAATATACCGGCCCTCGCCGTTGTTGCGCTGGATCTGCACGCCAGTGACGCGCTGCAGCGATTCGGCGATATTCGTGTCGGGGAATTTACCGGCGTCTTCCGCGGACACCGCGTCGACGACGCCGTCCTGCATGCGCTTGGTCGCGACTGACGATTCCAGCGAGGCCCGGATACCAGTGACGACGACCCGTTCGAGGTCCTGCTTCGCCGCTTCTTGCGCATACAGCGGGGAGGCCAGCCAAAACTGGCTGATCAAACCGGCAATGACGGTTTTTGCGAAATTCTTTGACCGCATGGTTGTCTCCGTGAGGTGGGTATGTTTGGCAGGCGAAACAAAATGCGTTCGCCTGCCGCTTTATTGATACCAATCATTACACCGTTCGCAGTGGATTACACCTGAACAGGTAATATCGAAAGGCTAGCACCGTTGAATATTCAATTCGTATGCTGTTTTGCCTTTGCCCCATCCAAAGTTCGTATAGCTGGTAATAAACATATAGTTACGGAGTGGCGCTTTAGGGCACAGGCTTTCCCGTCGCTCAGGGTTTCGGACGCCACTGCAGCACTCGCACCTTGCTGGTCGGAACGTCAGCGGTGCCCTCCCCGTCCACCTGCTGCACGGTTTGCAGGAACAGGTTCAATTCGCCTCGCTCGCGCCATAACTCCGTGTCGAAGCTGGGTTCCCACGCGCCGGCGGAATCCGCCGTCAGGTCGTGMACGGTCCAGCGCCCGCTGCTGAAATCCTCAATACGGGCGACCGATACCTTGCTGCCCCGCTCCTCGTCGCGAAACACCAGCAGCGCCTTGGGCTCACCGCCTCCCAGGCCCACCATGATTTGCGGGCGTGACACGGGGATCGCCTTGGTCCCCACGCCGCTGAGCGAGAACGGCGTGCGCCGAAAGTCCAGCTCCAGTTCCCGCCAGGCACCGCCGCGGCGGTAGACCACCTGGTATTGCGGCACCGTGCGGCCAGCGCGGCGCCAGTAGCTGGCGATGTAGGGGTTGCCGTCCTGGTCGGCCGACATCGAGGTCTGGTTGATCAACTCGCTGTTCTGCGGGATGTGCGCGGCGACCTCGGCGCTGGACAGCGTGATGGGCAGCGCGCAGGGCCGGCCGTCCGAGGTCTCCCAGCTGCGGCCGCCATCGCGTGAGCGGGCATAGGCCAGATCGTGGTTGCTGGCGACGTCGGGCGACTCGCGCCAGACCCAGGACAGATGCAGTGTGCCGCGGTGGTCGAGGAAGGCTTGCCAGTAGGCGTTGCGCTTGCCTTCCCCGCTGATCAGGTTGCCGTGCAGCCGTGTCCACTTTTGCGTGGCGACGTCGTAGCGGTTGAGCACCAGGTTGCCCCGGCCCGAACCACCGTCCCGGTAGAAGAACAGCAGATTGCCGTCCGGCTGGCGATGGAACTCGGGGTAGGACACGGAGGCCTCGCCCTGCCCCGTCATCGGCATCTCGGCCGTCATCTCCAGCGCACCGGGCCGCAGGCTGCGCGCATAGCGCAGCGCACTGTTGTGGTGGTCCCAGGCGAGATGCAGATAGCCCGCGCCATCGACCATGATGCTGATGCTGTTGTGGGCATCCAGCGCGTTGCCCTGGTAGGGCGTGGCCTTCAGCTCCCAGGCGCCGCTGCCGAGCCGGCGCTTGCCCAGCACCACCCGGGCCTGCGGGTCGTAGAAGGCGATGTACTGCATGTCGCCATGGGTGACGAGGGAGTTCTTGCGGAACACCACGGCGTTGACGGAGTTGCGCGCCCAACCCTCACCGACGTCGACCACACGCACATCGCCGGCGTGGATATCAGCGGCGCGCGGTGGTGGCGCGGCGCAGCTTACGGCACACRCCGCGGCCATGAGAACGGACAGCGCGTCGAACTTGCGGGCCGAGCGCCGGGCCGCTCCCAAGCCGGCCCGCCTGGGGCGATGTGCTTGCGGCTCAACGCCGCAAGCATCGCCGTCCCCACGGGGGACCGGTTGGACACGCCCGCGTTCAGCGGCGCGAGACCGGACGAGGGGCATCAAAAC
>NZ_JBFULE010000393.1:0-4832 GCF_056400485.1 Roseateles sp. P5_B10 | reverse complement strand
AACTGGGGCTCCCTGAACGATGCCGCGTTCAGGAAACGCAGTCTTTCGTTTGCGCCGCCCTTTCTTTCCGGCTTGCTGGCTACGCTGCTGATCGCGATGCATCCCGACGTCGAGGTTCGCGCTTTTTGGTGGCTTCCGCTTTTGCTCGATCCGAGCATTGCATTTGCGCTGTCGGCCACTGCGGTCATGGCGCTGGTTCGTCGGCTCCGCGCCTGATTTTTCTCATCACCGGGCGACACTCGCCCCTTGCATGTTGTCGACAGTCCCTGTTTTCGCCAGCCTCTCCCGCATGCTTGCCGCCTTTGTGCGCGAGCACTGGCGCGCCTACGCCGCCGCGGGTGCCATGCTCACCTGCATCGCCGCATTGACCGTCTGGATCCCCCGCCAGGTCGGCCATGTCGTCGACGACCTCGTCGCCGGCGGCCTGAAGGGTGATTCGCTGCTGAAACAACTCGGCCTGCTCGTGCTGGCCGGGCTCGTCATCTACCTGCTGCGCGCCGGCTGGCGGCTGACCCTCTTCAAAGCGTCCTTCCAGCTTGGTGCACGACTGCGCACGCGGCTCTACGCGCGCCTTGCGCTGCAAGGCCCCGCCTACTTCCAGTCTCAACGCACCGGCGACCTGATGGCGCTGGCGACCAATGACATCGACACCGTCGAGCAGGCCGCCGGCGAGGCGATGCTGGCGGGCTTTGATGGCACGCAGACGCTGGTGCTGGTGCTCGCGATGATGACGATCGGCATCGACTGGCGCCTGGGCCTCGCGGCCCTCGTGCCCTTTCCGTTGATGGCGCTGGCTTTCTGGTGGATCTCCAACCATCTGCACCAGGCCGCGCAGGACTCACTGGGCGCCTTCAGTGGCCWGAACCACCAGGTGCAGGAAAGCCTGTCCGGCGTGCGCACAGTGCGCGCCCTGGGCCTCGTCGCGCGCAGTGAGGCGCAGTTCACCGAGCTGGCCGAGAAGGCGGCCGAGGCGAGCTTTCGCTCGCAGCGCTGGGAGGCTGCCTACGAGCCCGCCGTCGGCATGACGCTGTCCGCCGCGTTCGCCATCGCGCTGGCCGTGGGCGGCTGGCTGGTGGCGCGCGGCGAGATCAGCATCGGTCAGCTGACGGCCTTCACGATGTACCTCGGCCAGTTGATCTGGCCAATGTTCGCGGCGGGTTGGGTACTGGCATTGCTGGAGCGCGGCCGCGCGGCCTGGACGCGGCTGGCGCCGGTGCTGGACGCGCCGCTGACACTGACCGATGAGGGCAGGGCGGCGCTGCCGGCCCACGCCGAACTGCGCGCCGACGGGCTGACCTTCAGCTTCCCCGGCGCCAAACGGCCGGCGTTGGAAGGCGTGGACCTGGCACTCGCACCGGGCAAGACGCTGGGCGTCGTCGGCGCGACCGGTGCGGGCAAATCCACTTTCGTGCGCTTGCTGCTGCGCCAGTCCGAGCCGGACGCGGGCCGGCTGACGCTGGGTGGTGTCGCATTGCCAGAACTGCCGCTCGCTACGCTGCGCGCCCACATCGCCTGGGTGCCGCAGGAGCCGTTTTTGTTCTCGGCCTCGGTGGCTGACAACATCGCGCTGGCCAAGCCCGGCGCAACGCGCGAAGAGATCGAGGCTGCAGCACGCCTGGCTGCCGTGCACGACGACATCGCCCGCCTGCCTGAGGGCTACGCCACGGAGGTCGGCGAACGCGGCGTGACGCTGTCGGGCGGTCAGCGCCAGCGCGTCGCCATTGCACGGGCGCTATTGAGCGATGCACCGTTGCTGGTGCTGGACGACGCGCTGTCCGCCGTCGACACCGGCACCGAGACCGACATCCTCGACCACCTGCGCGAGCTGCGTGCCGCGCGGCCTGATCGCAGCGTCATCGTCATTGCGCATCGACTCTCGGCCGTGATGGATGCCGACGAAGTCATCGTGCTCAAGCAGGGCCATGTCATCGAGCGCGGCACGCATCAACAGTTGCTGGAGTTGGGCGGCTGGTATGCCGCTCAGTGGCGCTATCAACAGATCGAGGCCAGCCTTGAAGCCGCCTGAAACCAAGCCGACGGAAAAACCGTGGAAGAGCGTCGGCCTGCTGCTTGATGCAGCGACGCCTGAGAAACCCCACCTCATCCAGGGCGGTATCTGGCTCGTCCTTGCCGCCGGCCTCGAAGTGCTCGGCCCCATCCTCGGCAAGCGCTACATCGACCACCACCTGCTGCCGCGCCAGTTCGACATCACCGAGATGGCCACGCTGCTGGCGCTGATGCTGCTGACCGGCTGGGCCGCGAGCTGGATTCGCTATGCCCAGCTGTCGCGCATGGCGGGCGTGGCGCGGCGCTCGGTGCTGCGCTTACGCGAGCGCGTCTATGCGCACGTGCTGGCGCTACCCATGGCCTTCTTCGACAAGGCCATCACCGGCCAGCTCGTCAGCCGCGTGACCAACGACACCGAGGCGGTGAACCAGCTCTACCGCCAGGTGCTGTACGTGATGCTGGACTCGACCATCGTCGTCTTCGGCTCGCTGGTGGCGATGGCCTTTCTCGACTGGCGGTTGATGCTCATCGTCGCGACGCTGGTGCCGGCCATGGTGGTCATCATCCTGGGCTACCAGAAGCTGTCGGCGCCGGCCGTGGCGCGTACGCGCCAGCTGCGCAGCGACATCAACGCGCAGATGGCCGAAAGCATGGCCGGCATGGCGGTGCTGCAGGCCAGCGGCGCGGCCGGCCGCTTCGGTGCGCGTTTCGAGACGACGAATGCCGAGCACCGCCTGTCGCGCATCGCCGAGCTGCGCGCCAACGCCTGGCTGCTGCGGCCGGCGCTGGATTTGATGAATGTGCTGCTGCTCGTCACCGTCATCTACAGCTTCGGGCGGCGAGAGATGTCGGGGCTGGAGGTGGGCCTGCTGTACGCCTTCCTCAGCTACATCGCCCGGGTGGTGGAGCCGCTGATCCAGATCACCATGCAGTTCGGCCAGCTGCAGCAGGCCATGGTGGCGGCGTCGCGCGTGCGCACGCTGCTGGAGGAGGATGAGCACCGCGGCCCGGCCCAGGACGGCCGCGGGATTGCCCAGGGCAGCATCCGCATCGAGGGGCTGAGCTTCGGCTACGACCCTGCAAGGCCGGTGCTGCATGGCGTCGACGTGGACATCGCGGCGGGCAGCTTTGTCGGCATCGTCGGCCACACCGGCAGCGGCAAGAGCACGCTGCTATCGCTGCTGCTGCGCTTCTACACAGCGCAGGCCGGGCGCATCACGGTGGACGGCCAGCCGCTGGCCAGCGTGCCGGACGCGGCCTTTCGCGACGCGGTGGGGCTGGTGCCGCAGGAGCCTTATCTGATGTCGGCCAGCGTGCGCGACAACATCGCGATGGGCCGGCCGGGCATCAGCGAGGACGACATCCAGGACGCGGCCACGGCGGCCCGCGCGCACGACTTCATCACGGCGCTGCCGCAGGGCTATGACACCCGGCTGGGCGAGGGCGGGGCGCGCGTATCGACCGGGCAGAAGCAGTTGCTGGCGATGGCGCGGGCATTGGCAGGCTCACCGCGCATCCTGTTCCTGGATGAGGCGACCAGTAATATCGACAGCGCCACCGAGCAGCGCGTGGGTGAGGCGCTGACGGCGCTGCGCGGGCGCGTGACGGTGGTGGCCATCGCGCACCGGCTGTCGACCATCCGCGCCGCCGACCAGATCCTCGTGCTCAACCACGGACACCTGCAGGAGCGTGGTTCGCACGAGGCGCTGATGGCGATCGAAGGCGGCTTGTACCGCCGCCTGGTCGAACTGCAGACACTGGAAGAGCCCGACGCCGAAGCCGAGCCTGTCTGACCTGCATCAAGGCGCCGTTGCGCTCCGCGGCCTAGGCTGCGCGACCATGAATGAACTCGTCCGCACTTCGCCGCAAGTCCTGATCTGCGGCGCCGGCCCGGCCGGCCTGGCGCTGGCCTGCGCGCTGCACGACCGCGGCCTGGCCGTGCGCGTGCTGGAGCAGGCCGATGCCACCACGCTGGCCGCCCCCGCGGACGATGGCCGTGAGATCGCACTCACGCACCGCTCGCGCCGCGCGCTGGAAAACCTGGGTTTGTGGGAGCACCTGAGCGACATCGCGCCGCTGCGCCGCGCTAGTGTGTGCTCCAGCGGCTCACGCACGGCGCTGCCTTTCGAGTCGAGTGGGCAGGATCTCGGCTGGCTGGTGGCCAACCACCGCATCCGCGCCGCGGCCTGGGCCGGCGCGCAGCAGCGCGGCATCGAGGTGCTCTGCGGCCGCACGGTCGTCGGCTTTTGCCGCGAGGGCGAGATGGCCACCGTGGACACGCGTTGCGGTGAGCGCCATCTGGCGCCGCTGGTCGTCGCGGCCGACAGCCGTTTTTCGCCGCTGCGCCGCCTGGCCGGCATCGGCGCCCGCCATCGCGACTTCGGCCGCAGCGCGCTGCTCGTACCGCTCGCGCACGAGCGCGACCATGAAGGCGTGGCGCAGGAATGTTTTCTGCAAGGCCACACGCTGGCCTTGCTGCCCAAGACAGGGCGGCGCTGCTCGGCGGTGTGGACGGTGGCGAACACCGAGCTGCCGCGCCTGGCGGCGATGGACGAGGTGGCGCTGGCCGCCGCCATCGAAGCCGCCGCCGAGGGGCGGCTGGGGCCGATGCGCGTCGACGGTGCCCGCCATGTCTATCCGTTGGTGGCTGTGTGGGCCGAGCGTTTCGTCGCGCCGCGCCTGGCGCTCATCAGCGACGCGGCGGTGGGCATGCACCCGGTCACCGCGCATGGCTACAACCTGGGGCTCTACGGCATCGAAGCGTTGGCGCAGCGGCTGGATGCGGCCCGCGATCCGGGCGAGATGAGCGCGCTGCTGGCCTATGA
>NZ_JBFULE010000392.1:0-4854 GCF_056400485.1 Roseateles sp. P5_B10 | reverse complement strand
CAAGACCGTCGTCCACCACTACGGCCACGGCGGCAGCGGCTGGTCACTGTCCTGGGGTTCGGCCCAGCGCGCGCTGGCGCTGATCCAGTCGCGCGGCGGTCGCCCGGGTGAGCGCATCGCCGTCATCGGCTGCGGCGCCATCGGCCTGACGACGGCGCGCACCGCCCAGCAGGCCGGCTACAAGGTCAGGCTCTACGCCAAGGACCGGCCACCCCGCGTGCACTCCTCAGCGGCCACCGGGCTGTGGAYGCCGGACTCGCGCATCGTCACCAGCGAACACGCCAGCGAGGCCTGGACGGCCGATTGGGAAGCCATGGCGCGTGCCTCGTTCAAGGTGCACCAGAGCTATCTCGGCCTGCCCTCCGGCCCCGTCGAATGGCATGACGGCTATGTCGTCGCCGACGAGGATTTCGATCAGGCCCTGCCCGGCCACATCGGCGAGCCCGACTATCCGGAGCTGTCGTCGCGCATCGCCGACCTGCGCCCGCAGGGCAAGGCGCTCTCGGCCGCGGAGCATCCTTTTCGCAAACCGCACGCACGCCGCTTCACGCAACTCATTTTCAACGTCCCGGCCTACCAGCGCCTGCTGCTGGACGATTTCGCCCGCGACGGCGGCGAACTGGTGCAGCGCGAGTTCCGGCAGCCGCGCGACTTTGCCCGCCTGCCCGAGCGCGTCATCGTCAACTGCACGGGCGACGGTGCGCGCAAGCTGCTGGGAGACACCAGCATGACACCGGTGCGCGGCCAGACGGCTCGACTCATTCCACAGCCCGAGGTGGACTACGCGCTGATCTATCGCGGCCAGAACCTCGTCGTGCTGCCGCGCCGTGACGGCCTGCTGGTCGCGGCCATGGGTGAGCACGACTTCGGCAATGACGACCTGCGCCCCGACCGGGCCCAGAGCGAGGCCGCGGTGCAGCGGCTCGCCGGCCTGTTCTAGAAAGTCTCCCAATCGCCCTCGGCCTGGCTGGGCGCGGGGGCTGGCTTGGGCGCCGCAGTGACCGGCGCGGGCCTGGCTTGAGCCGCAGGGCGCGGTGCAGGTTTGGGAGTCGCAGCGCGAGGCGCCATGGCAGACCGCGCTGCCGGCTTGGGCGTGCCGCGTGGCCCTGGCGCCGCAGCGCCCGCATCCACGCGGAAGGCCGCCACCGCCTCGGCCAGCTTGGCCGTCTGCATGCGCATGCTCTCGGCCGCGGCCGCCGTCTGCTCCACCAGGGCCGCGTTCTGCTGCGTGGCCTGGTCGAGCTGGCTGACGGCCGCGTTGATCTGGCCCACGCCTTCGCTCTGCTCTCGGCTGGAGACGGTGATCTCGCCGACGAGGTCGGTCACCTTGCGCACCTCGTTGACCATCTGGCCGATGGTTTCGCGCGCGGCCAGCACCTGGGCGCTGCCGCTCTCGACCTTGCTGACACTGTCACCAATGAGGCTTTTGATCTCCTTGGCCGCCTCGGCGCTGCGCTGGGCCAGCAGGCGCACCTCGCCGGCCACGACGGCAAAGCCGCGGCCCTGCTCGCCCGCCCGCGCCGCCTCGACCGCCGCGTTCAGCGCGAGGATATTGGTCTGGAAGGCGATGCCATCGATGGTGCCGATGATGTCGGAGATCTTGCGGCTGGAGGTCGAGATCGCGTCCATCGTCGTGACGACCTCACCGACAGCGGTGCCACCGGCGCCGGCCACTTCGGAGGCATGGTTGGCGAGCTGGTCGGCCTGGCGTGCGTTGTCGGCATTGGCCTTGATCTGCGCGGCCATCTGCTCGACGGAGGCGGCCGTCTGCTCGAGGCTGGAGGCCTGGCTCTCGGTGCGCGCCGACAGGTCGGCATTGCCCTGGGCGATCTCGGCCGCTGCAACGCTGAGCTGGTCGCAGCCCAGGCGCACGCCCGACACCATTCGCGCCAGGTTCTGCGTCATCTCGTCCAGCATGGTCAGCAGCTGGCCGAGCTCATCGCGCGAGCTGCTGTGCAGGCGCTGCGTCAAGTCGCCGGCCGCCACGGCCTTGACTGCGTCGGAAGCGCGCTGCACGGGGCCGGTGATGGAACGGGTGATGGACAGGGCCGCCAACACGCCGATGACCAGGGCCACGAGCGATGCGATGCCGAAGATCCACAGCACGCGGCGGTAGGCACTCTCGGCGGAAGCGGTCGTCACGCCGGCCAGCTTCTCGTTGTAGTCCCACCATTTGCCGACGTTCTGGCGCAGCGGCAGGAAGACGGTGCGGGCGGCCCCATTCATCTCCCGGGCTGCCGTGCCCTGGGTCGGGTCGGCGGCACTCTCCTCTGAAGCCTTGAGGACTTTTTCCTGGCCCGCGAAATAGGCCTCGGCGCCCTCGCGCACCGTCTTCAGCAGCCCACGATCCTCGTCGTCGGCGGCCAGCAGCTCATAGTCCTTCAACCGCTGGCGGACGTCGTCACGCGCCTTGACGATCTGRCCAGAGAGTTCCTTCTTCTGCTTGTCGTCGTCCGTCAGGATGTGCTGCTGCTCGTACCTCCGCGCGTCGGAGATCGCACCGTCGATCTGGTGAATGATGCGCAGCGACGGCAGGATGTTCTCGGGGTAGTACTCGGCGTAGTAGTTGATCGACTTCGCCAGCAACGTGCCGACAAAGGCCATCGCCAGCATCAGCGCCAGCAMCACGAAGAACGCCAATCCCAGGCGCGTTCCGACGCGCAGATTCTTCAGTCCATCCACGGCTGTCCCCTTGTCGTTGTTCGAGGGACTGTGCCCCTTTCGCCGTGGGCAGGCAATGCGTGTGCAACCCCTGTTTTGTCAACTTTCAGACGGCTCGGCCTCGCCCAGCAGCAAGGCGAGCAGCACGGCGGTGCCGATGGGCATGAAAACGACGATGGCAATGAACCAAGGCATGAAGGCGCGGCCCGTACGGCGCACCAGCTGCATCATGAAAACGCAATGCATGGTGCCCGCCACGACGAGACCCAGACCCAGCAGGACAAGCCGCGACGCCGGCGGCTCGCCGTCCTGCGTGCTGCTGATGATCTGCCACAGGCACAGGCCGGCGACGAGCAGGGTGATGACCGCGTACTCGATGCCGCTCTTGATGTGTGGTTTCATGGCTCAGTCTCCCTCGATCAACTTCTTCAGCGGCGCAGGCAGCGCGTAATCCACCAGTTTCTCCCGCGCCACCCAAGTGCCGCCAGGAGTCATACCCTCAACTGCCTCGGCCCGCAGCGTGTGCAGCACCCAATCGAAGTGCGTCAGCGCGTGCTGCAGCCGCGGCAGCGTCTCCAGCTCGCCGCCCGGCAGGGCCGCTCGGGCGCTGGCCTCGTCGTCAAACATTGGCAGCGTCCACAGGCTCGCCCAGACGCCGGTGTCAGGTCGCTGCTGCAGCAAGACCCGGCCCTCGACGCTCTCAACCCACAGCCACCAGTTCTCGCGACGGCCGCGCTTGAGCTTCCTGGTCTTGACCGGGAAGCGCGTCGGATCGCCCTCCTGCTGTCCACGGCACATGGGCTGCACGGGGCAGAGCAGGCAGTCGGGCGAGCGCGTGCTGCAGATCGTCGCGCCGAGGTCCATCAGGCCCTGGGTGTAGCGGTCAACGTCGCGCTCGGGCAGCAGCTCGGTGGCACGGTCCCACAGCTTCTTCTCGGCGGCGCTGCTGGAGAGATCGCCGCTGAATGCCAGCACGCGCGACAGCACGCGCTTGACGTTGCCGTCCAGGATGGCGACGCGCTCGCCAAAGCAGAAGGCCGCAATGGCTGCGGCAGTGGAGCGCCCGATGCCGGGCAGCGTCTGCAGGGCTGCAGCCGTGCCTGGGAACTCGCCGCCATGCAGATCGGCCACGGCCCTGGCGCAGGCGTGGAGATTGCGCGCCCGGCTGTAGTAGCCCAGGCCGGCCCATTGCGCGAGCACTTCGTCCAGCGACGCCGCGGCCAGGTCGGTGACCTTGGGCCAGCGCGCCAGGAAGCGTTCGTAGTAGCCCAGCACCGTCGCGACCTGGGTTTGCTGCAGCATGACTTCCGACAGCCAGACGCGATAGGGGTCGCGCGTGTTCTGCCATGGCAGCGTGTTACGGCCATGGCGGCGCTGCCAGGCGACTACGGTCTTGCCGAAGTCGGCGATCAGCGTTTCTGACATTGGGGGCAGAAGAAGGTGGACCGTGCGCCTTGCACGATGCGCCGGATGGCGGTGCCGCAACGCCGGCAGGCCTCGCCTTCGCGGCCATAGACCTGCGCCTGCATCTGGAAGCTGCCGGCCACACCATGGGCATCGCGGAAGTCGCGCAGCGTCGTGCCACCGGCTTCCAGCGCCTGGCTGAGCACCGTGCGCACGGCCGCGGCGAGCTTGTCGGCACGCGGGCGGCTCAGCTTGCCGGCGGGCAGGCGCGGGTCGATGCCGGCCATGAACAGCGCCTCACAGGCGTAGATATTGCCAGCGCCGACGACGATGTCGCCTGCCAGCAGCGCCTGCTTGATGGACACGCGCCGGCCGCTGAGCGCCGCATGCAGGTGCAGGCCGTCGAATCGCTCGTCGAAGGGCTCCAGGCCCAGGCTGCCGAGCAGCGTGGCCACAGGTTCGGCATCCAGTGCGGCGCCCCAGACGACGGCGCCGAAGCGGCGCGGGTCGGTCAGGCGCAGCAGGCCATGGTCGGTGTGCAGGTCGAAATGATCATGCGCGCCGGGCGCGGGTGTCGTGTCGAGAAAGGCCAGCGAACCCGACATTCCCAGATGCATCAACAAGCCCCCGGCACTTGTCGGCCCCAAGGGCTGAGCGGCGCCCAGCCCGCCCCCCGAGGGGAGCAAGGCGATTTGGGGCGGCCCGGCATCGCCTTTTTCCAGCGGCAGCCACAAATATTTACCCCTTCTTTGCGTGCTGCCGACGCGGCTGCCGAGCAGTGTTTCGGGG
>NZ_JBFULE010000391.1:0-4857 GCF_056400485.1 Roseateles sp. P5_B10 | reverse complement strand
CTTTTGATAGAGAGCCTCGGCGTTGTCGGGTGAGAGCTTGAGTGCCTGGTCGGCCGCGGCATGGGCCTCGTTGAACTGGCGCCCGCGCACCCGCAGCGGGACTTCGGCGATCCAGCTGTTCACGTCGCTGGTGTTCAGCGCACGTGCATCCAGCACGCTTGCCAGTGCGGCCTTGGTATCGCCCATATCGGACTGAGCCAGAGCGCGCTCCAGCATGAGCTGCTGTTGGATGCCGGATGGCAGGCCGGCGGGCTGAATGCGTGGGTCCTCCAGCGCCTGGGACTGCTTGCCCTGGGCATTCAGCGCCATGACCAGGGCGACGGCAACCTCGGCGCGGTTGACGCCCATGCGGATGGCCTCGCCCAGCTCGAATTCGGCCGCCGCCGGCTGGCTGTCGGCCAGCAAGGCCTTGCCCAGCAGCACGTGGACCGAGAGCTGGCTCTTGTCGGCCTGCAGCGCGTTCTTCAGCTGCACGATGGCGCCGGGAATGTCCCGCTTTTCATACCGCTGCAGAGCGTCTTCGTAGAAGCGCGAGGCCTTGGCGGCGTCCTGGGCGAGCGCGGCGGGGGCGCCGGCAATCAACAGGGCGGCCAGCAGGCCAGACAGCAAGGCGGGTTGAAGGGGCATCGAGGCGGACCGGCTAGGGAGGGGCGCCGGATTCTTGCAGAAGCCGCCCGCTGCTATCAGTGCTGCAGCTCCAAAGTCATGACGTCGTTCTCGCGCCGCATCTGGAAGCGGTTCAGAAAGCTGTTGCCAAGCAGCACATGGCTCATCAGGCCGGGGATGACGATGGCCTCGACGTCGCGAACCTCGACGCTGCCGATGCGCACGCTCGCCAACTGGAGCTGATAGGCCGGCACGACGCCATTGGCCGTCTGGGTGACGATGCGCCTGCCGTACATATAGCGCAGGCCCAGCTTTTCGGCCTCGATCTGGCCGATGGAGATGCTGGTCGCCCCGGTGTCGACGAGGAAGCTCGTGACCTGGCCGTTGATCATGCCCAGCGTCGTGAAATGTCCGCCGGGGCCTACGGGCAGCACGATCTGGCGCGGCGGCGCGGCATTCTGCGCAAGCACTCGGCCCGGTGCGGCGCCGAGGGCGAGAGCCTGGCGCCGACCGCCGTATTCCACGACGGCGCGACCATCCTCCAGTGAGATCAACCGGACGCCCTTGACCATGGCGCCGACCTCGACAGTGCGCGGCTCACCGTCGATGACCAACAGGGCCGCGCGTGATCCCAGCATGCCATTGAGCTGGACCTGCGATGGCGGGGGTGGCAGCGGCTGCGCCGGGGCGCGGCTCGTGGCCAGCAACAGGAGAAGGGGCGCAATGAGCCCCGTAAAGCGGCGCATGCTCAATCGCGGAAATTGTTGTAGGTGAGCGGCGTGTCGCTGAAGTTCTTCTTCAGGTGGGCGATGCCGGTCTGCAGGTCGTCGCGGTTCTTGCCGGTCACGCGCACGGCATCACCCTGGATGCTGGCCTGGACCTTGAGCTTGCTTTCCTTCAGCGAGTTCACGATCTTCTTGGCCAGCGCTGCCTCGATGCCTTCCTTGATCTTGTAGACCTGGCGCACCTTGTCGCCACCGAGCTTTTCGATCTTCTCGGCCTTGTCGAGGAAGCTGATCACCACGTCCTGCTTGGTCAGCTTGCCGTACAACACAGCCTCGATCTGCTCCAGCTGGAACTCGCTGTCGCCCGTGGCGTGGATTTCCTTGTCCTTGAGCTCGACCTTGGCGCCCGTGCCCTTGAAGTCAAAACGGGTGCCGATTTCCTTGATGGCGTTGTCCACGCCATTGCGGATCTTGACGTGATCGGGCTCGAGAACAGTGTCGAAGCTGGGCATTTGGGAGGTCGGTAGATGAATCGGCGAAAATTTTGCTGTTTGCGCGCCGCGCAAACCATCCAAAAATTGTCCCATGTCCACGCAGTTACAGACCCCCTCGAACGGAGTGCCGCTCCCCCTCCATATCGAGGCGGACGTCAATCTCAAGCCCTACAACACCTTCGGCCTGCCGGCCGTGGCGAAGCGCCTGGTGCGCATCCGCGAGGCGGCCGACGTCCGCCGCGTCGTCGATCACCCCGAACTGGGCCGTGCGCCCAAGTTCGTGCTGGGCGGCGGCAGCAACCTCGTCTTGACCAAGGATGTCGATGCCGTCGTGCTGAAGGTGGAAATTACCGGCATCCGGCTGTTGGAAGCGCGCGACGACGCCTGGATCGTCGAGGCAGGTGCCGGCGTCGTCTGGCATGAGCTGGTCACCTGGACGCTGGACCACGGCTACCCAGGCCTGGAGAACATGGCGCTGATCCCCGGCACGGTGGGGGCCGCACCGGTGCAGAACATCGGCGCCTACGGTATCGAGGTCAAGGACCGGCTGGAGGCCGTCGAGGTCATGGATCTCATCACCGGGCGGCCGGCCCTGCTGCCGGCGGAGGTCTGCCGCTTCGGCTACCGCGACAGCGTGTTCAAGCACAGCGACTTCGGCGGTCTGGCGGGCAAGAGCGTCATCACCCGTGTGCGCTTTCGCCTGCCCCGGCCCTGGCAGCCGGTGCTCGGTTACCTCGAAATTGAACGCAAGATGGCCGAGACCGGCATCACCGCGCCGGATGCGCGCCAGATCTACGACTGGATCTGCGCCGTGCGCCGCGCCAAGCTGCCCGACCCTGCCGTCATCGGCAATGCCGGCAGCTTCTTCAAGAACCCGGTCGTCACGGCCGAGCAGTGCCGCGACATCATTGGCCGCGACCCCGGCATCGTTCACTATCCCATGCCCGACGGAAGCGTGAAGCTGGCCGCCGGGTGGATGATCGACGCCTGCGGCTGGAAGGGGAAGACAGTGGGCGGAGCGGCGGTTTACGAAAAACAAGCCTTGGTGCTGGTCAACAAGGCGGACGCGCGCGGCGCGGAAGTCGTGACGCTGGCACGGGCCATCCAGGAGAGCGTCTACGGGCGCTTTGGCATCCGGCTGGAGCCGGAGCCGGTCGTCCTATGAGGCTAACCCGGCGTGCACTCTTGGGCCTGCTGGGGGCTGCCGGGCTTCCAGCTTGGGCGCTGGAGCCGCTGCTAGCGCGCAATGYGCCGGCCGGCATCGACCCGCGGCCCTATCTCGTCAGCGAGAAGTTCGATGGCGTGCGGGCGTTGTGGGATGGGCAGGCTTTGAAGTTCCGCAGCGGTCGCACCGTCGCTGCGCCGGCCTGGTTCCTGGCCGAACTTCCCAGGCAGCCGCTCGACGGTGAACTGTGGATGGGGCGGCGCAGCTTTGATGCGCTATCGGCGGCCGTACGGCGCACCGAGCCGGTGGACGCCGAATGGCGGCTCGTCAGCTATCGCGTCTTCGAGCTGCCAGCGGGCGACGGAGATTTCGAACGGCGCGCGGCCAAGCTCGCGACGATGGCCGGCGGCGTCGTCATGCCGGTGCAGCAGCAGCGCCTCAACTCCAACGCCGAACTTCGGGCCAGGCTCAAGCAGGTGGTCGACGCCGGTGGCGAGGGCCTGATGCTGCACCGGGCCAACGCGCCGCTGGCCTCGGGCCGCAGCGATCTGCTGCTCAAGCTCAAGCCACTGGCGGATGCTGAAGCCGTTGTTGTCGGCCATGAGCCGGGCAAGGGACGGCTGGCGGGTCAGCTGGGAGCACTGGAGTTGCAGACACCCGAGGGCCAGCGCTTCAAGCTGGGCACCGGCTTCAGCGACGCCCAACGCCGCGACCCGCCGCCCATCGGCTCGACTGTCACCTATCGCTATCGCGACCTGACGCCGAGTGGCAAGCCGCGCTTTGCGAGCTTCCTGCGGGTGGCCGAGGCGTTCTGAAGGCTTGTCAAAGCCAGCTCAGCAGCTTCTGCAACCACAGAGGCAGCGGGCGGCCGGGGACGTAGTTCTGGCGGTACTGGCTGTGCATGGCGGGCTCCTCAAAAGCGAATACTGTTGATTTATACAGTATTCACCAGGGCCTCGCCAGCCCTCAGCGGGAAATCACTCGAGCTTGGGCAGGCCACCGCCGGCCAGCAGGCCGACACCGGTATAGATGCCCAGCTTGCCGCGCGTGTCGCTGATGTCGAGATTGCGCATCGTCAGCTGGCCGATGCGGTCGGCGGGGCTGAAGGCGCCTTCGACCTTTTCCATGCTCAGGCGCTCGGGCGCATAGGTCAGGTTGGGGCTCTGGGTGTCCAGCAGCGAATAGTCGTTGCCGCGGCGCAGCTCAATGGCCACCTCGCCGGTGAYGGCGCKGGCGATCCAGCGCTGGGCGGYYTCGCGCAGCATGATGGCCTGCGGGTCGAACCAGCGGCCCTGATAGAGCAGGCGGCCGAGCTTGCGGCCGTTGTCGCGGTACTGCTCGATGGTGTCYTCGTTGTGGATGCCGGTCACGAGACGCTCRTAGGCGATGTGCAGCAGCGCCAKGCCSGGMGCYTCRTAGATGCCGCGGCTCTTGGCCTCGATGATGCGGTTCTCGATCTGGTCGCTCATGCCCAGGCCATGGCGGCCGCCGATGACGTTGGCCTCGGCCAGCAGGGCCACCGGATCGCGGTACTCGACGCCGTTCAGCGCCACGGGCACGCCTTCCTCGAAGCGTACCGACACGGCTTCGGCCTTGACGACGACGTCATCGCGCCAGAACGCCACGCCCATGATGGGATTGACGATCTTGATGCCGCTGTTCAGATGCTCCAGGTCCTTGGCCTCGTGCGTGGCGCCCAGCATGTTGGAGTCGGTCGAATAGGCCTTCTCCGCGSTCATCTTGTAGGCGAAGCCSTTCKCSGTCATGAAKGCCGACATCTCKGCGCGGCCGCCSAGTTCATCGATGAAGGTCTGGTCSAGCCAGGGCTTGTAGATCTTCAGSKCYGGRTTGGTCAGCAGGCCGTAGC
>NZ_JBFULE010000390.1:0-4857 GCF_056400485.1 Roseateles sp. P5_B10 | reverse complement strand
CCCCAAGTTCACCCGCAACGGCTACAAGACGACCTTCCGCGTCGTGGCTGACGACGTGCACCTGGGTGGCACGTTGGGCCGCTACGCCGCCAAGGACCTGAAGGGCAAGTCCATTGCCGTCATCGATGACCGCACGGCCTATGGCCAGGGCGTTGCCGACGAGTTCGAAAAGGGTGTCAAGGGCGCGGGCGGGAAGATCGTCGGCCGCGAATTCACCAACGACAAGGCCACGGACTTCACCGCCATCCTGACCTCCCTGAAGGGCAAGAAGCCCGACGTCGTCTTCTTCGGCGGCATGGACGCCGTGGCCGGCCCGATGCTGCGCCAGATGAAGCAGCTTGGCATCGAAGCCAAGTTCATGGGCGGCGACGGCATCTGCTCGGGCGAACTGCCCAAGCTGGCCGCTGGCACGATGGCCGATGGCCAGGTCGTCTGCGCCGAAGCCGGTGGTGTCGAGGGCGAAGCCAAGAAGTCGATGGACGACTTCAAGGCCAAGTTCAAGGCCAAGTTCAACGTCGATGTGCAGATCTACGCGCCGTACGTCTATGACGCCGTCAATGTGATGGCGGCTGCCATGGTCAAGGCCGGTTCGGCTGACCCGGCCAAGTACCTGCCTGTGCTGGCCAAGACGGCCGGCTACAAGGGTGTGACCGGCACCATCGCCTTCGACGAGAAGGGCGACATCAAGAACGGCGCCCTGACGCTGTTCACCTACAAGGGCGGCGCCCGCGAGCAGATCGCGGTCGTGCGCTGATTCGGATTCGCGTCCAGAACGCCCGCCTCGGCGGGCGTTTTTCATGACGAACCCGCCCTTGGCGGGTTCGTCGCTTTGAGGAACTCCGAAATGGGATCGATCAGATTCAAGGACGACAAAGGAGTGCTCGTTGCGACAAGCCTTACGGCCGATCGTGAATACTGCCCAGAAAATAAGCAGGGCAATATTTGATTTGCTCGAAAACCGGACCTCGCCGCCGCAAGAGCGCATGAATCGGGTTTCGTCGGATTTCAATGTGACGCCTGTGCGTTTCGCACGTTTTGCAGCGGCTGGCGCCATCCCTGTCATGGTGTTGTCGCCCGCTTTCGGTTCTACTGCGGCCCGTTGTGAAAATGACCGCGGCGGAGACCTCGCGGGCTGCGGCACGACGCGGATTCAAGGGGCAAGCACCCTCTAAACGGGGGGCTTTCAAGCCAGGGGGCCAGAGGCATGATGCCGGCGCGATCAAGGGTTGGTCGGATATGTCCGTTGCGGCGTGTGGCCGAAACGGGCATTCAGAGCCGGCCGGGCGGTCTCCGAGGAGGTCTGCGCAGTCGAGGTTGTCATCGAGGTGGCGATACGGCAGGCGGTCTCCGCGCTAGGGTGAATGGAATATCGATATTGATTCGAATTCCATTGATCGGATTGCAGATGCGGGAACGCCAGTAGTAATGATCGGGGAATGCAAATGATTCGAATATTCAACCATTACCTGCATAAGCAGACCTTGCTTCAGGTCTTCTTCGATCTCGGCCTGATAGTTTTCGCCGTCATTGCGGTCGTGCTCAGCCAAGGTGAGTCGGCGCAGATGGTGCTGCCGTTCGCGGCGTCGCACGGCCTGTCACTGGCCGGTTGCATGTTCGTGATCAATTCGGCTACGGGCTTCTACCAGCATGTGCACAACCGCTCGATCACGGAGTCCTGCGCCCGGGCCCTGTTCGGGCTGCTGTTTGGCCTGCCGCTGGCCTATGCCATCTTCAGTCTGGTGCCTTCGAACACCAGCCACCGCGACATGCTGACCCTGGTTGCCATGAGCGCTGTCGCCGCAGTCATGGTGCATCGTGTCTATGCGGCCCATTCGGGTACTCAGGCACGCATGCGCAGCCGCATCCTGATCTTCGGCACCGGCATTGCGGCCCGCTCCGTCGGCAATACCTTGCGCGCCTCCGATCCGCATGCGCAGATCGTCGGTTTCTACGCCGGCCCCAACGAGGACCAGCCCGAAGTGCCGCGCGCCGAGATCATCAATGACGGCGCCAACCTGACCGAGGCTGCACTCAAGCACAACGTCGACGAGATCGTCGTGGCCCTCAGCGAGCGCCGTGGCGGCAGCATGCCGTTGCGGCAACTGCTGGATTGCAAGCTGTCCGGCGTGCGCGTGGTGGATATCGCCACCCACTTCGAGAAGACACTGGCCCAGATCAACATCAAGCATGTCAATGCCGGTTGGCTGGTGTTTGGTGACGGCTTCAGCCAGGGCATGCTGCGCGCCGCGATCAAGCGCGTGTGCGACATCGTCTTCGCCGCGCTGATTCTGGCGGTGACCTGGCCCATCATGCTGATCACGGCCCTGGCCATCCGCTTCGAATCGCGTGGGCCGATGCTCTACCGTCAGGAGCGGGTGGGGCTGAATGGTGTGCCCTTCAACGTCATCAAGTTCCGCAGCATGCGCACCGATGCTGAAAAGGACGGCAAGCCGCGTTGGGCCACCAAGAACGACGACCGCGTGACGCGTATTGGTCGCTTCATCCGCAAGGTTCGCATCGACGAACTGCCCCAGCTCTTCAATGTGCTGTGGGGCGAGATGAGCATGGTCGGCCCGCGCCCGGAGCGCCAGTTCTTCGTCGACGAACTCATCAGCAAGATCCCCTATTACGCTGTGCGCCACAGCGTGAAGCCGGGCGTCACGGGTTGGGCCCAGGTGCGCTATGAGTACGGCTCGACCATCGAAGACTCGGTCGAGAAGCTGCAGTACGACCTGTACTACGTCAAGAACCACTCCCTCTTCCTTGATCTGCTGATCATGCTGGAGACGGTGGCCGTGGTGCTGACTGGCAAGGGCGCTCGCTGAGCGCGGCGGCGCTTCGGCGTAAGCGCCGATGCCCGAACGCCAGGGGCATGCTTGAATGATGCATGTCTCTTGTCGCCGATTTGGACTCTGCCCCGGGCGCCATGATTGAGGCGCTGGCTCCCTTCCTCTCCTTGAGCAGCCTTGGCGATCTGATCTGCTGTGCGGCCTACGGGCTGTTCGCGCTCTACTTCGCGCAGCGGCTGCTGCGGGGCAGCATGCCCGTCTCCGTGCTCGCCATGGTGTTCCTGGCGGCGCTGACAGCCAGTTCGATCTGGGCCGGCCYGGCGCTGATGGATGAACTGAGGCATTGGTCCGACCGCTTGCCGACCTGGGTCGTTCCGGGCCTTGACCTGCTGCGCATCAGCTTCTGGTTTGCCTTCATGCTGATGCTGCTCCCGCCACCGCGGCGGGGCGGTGGCCTGGGTTGGTTGCGTCCCCTCGCGGTCGTCGCGGTGCTGGCGCGTCTGGTGTTGCTCCTGGTCGGCGAGAGCGTACCGGCGGAGAGCCTGGCTCGTCCCCAGGCCTTCGCCGCCTTGGGCTTGGCAGTGCTGGGCCTTGTGATGGTCGAGCAGATGCTGCGCAATGCGACCGGCGACGCGCGATGGAATGCCAAGCCGGTCTGCCTGGGGCTGGGTGCCATCTTTGTCTTCGACCTCTTCATCGGGTCGCAGGCCGCGCTGTTCCAGCGTTTTGACGGTGACGCGATCAGCGTTCGCTCGCTGGTCCATGCCGCGGCGGTGCCGCTGCTCTATGTGGCGTCCCGCCGCTATGCCGACTGGCTCGGCAGGCTGCATGTGTCGCGGGCGGCGGTCTTCCATTCGGCGACGCTGCTACTGGTCGGCGTCTACCTGCTGATGGTGGCCGGCGTGGGCTACTACGTGCGCTACACCGGCGGCGAGTGGGGGCGGGCGCTGTCCGTAGCCCTGGTTTTCGTCGCGCTGGTGGCACTGACGCTGCTGATGGCCTCCGGGTCGATGCGTTCGCGCCTGCGTGTCTACATCAGCAAGAACTTCTTCAGCTATCGCTACGACTACCGCGAGGAGTGGCTGCGGTTCACCCAGCTCTTGTCTGGCAGCGCAGAACCCCAGCACACGGCCGAAACCGTGGTGCGCGCCCTCGCCAACCTGGTCGAAAGCCCGAGCGGCATGCTGTGGTTGCCGCGTGCCGCGGGTGGCGACTTCGTGCAGGCCGCCCGCTGGAACCTGCCCGCCGAACTGGGCAGCGAGGCGCACGATGGCCCGCTGGCGACGTTCTGGCGCGAGCGCGCCTGGATCGTCGACGTGGATGAGTGTCGTGAACGCCCTGAGGCCTACCCCGGCCTCGAATTGCCGGCCTGGCTGGCCGAGGAGCCACGTTGCTGGCTGCTGGTGCCCCTGCTGGTGCGCGAAGCCTTGATCGGTTTTGCGGTATTGGGGCGGCCGCGTGTGGTCGTCGAGGTGAACTGGGAGGTGCGCGACCTGCTGCGCACGGCCGCCAGCCAGGCGTCAGGCTATCTGGACCAGGCCCAGGCCACGGAGGCGTTGCTGGAGGCGCGCAAATTCGATGCCTTCAACCGCATGTCGGCTTTCGTCGTGCACGACCTGAAGAACATCGTCACCCAGCTCTCGCTGATGATGAAGAACGCCAAGCGCCTGCGCGACAACCCTGAATTCCAGCAGGACATGCTCGATACGGTGGAGAACTCGCTGGAGAAGATGCGCCAGTTGATGCTCCAGTTGYGCGAGGGCGACAAGCCGCATGGCGTGACCAGCGGTGTCGACCTGGAGCAGATCGCCAAGCGCCTTGCGGCTGCGGCTTCCAGCAAGGGCAGGGTACTGGAATTGACGCTGCAGGGCGGTGTCAGCACGCGTGGGCATGCGGAGCGCGTGGAGCGCGTGCTTGGCCATGTCGTGCAGAACGCCTTCGATGCCACGCCCGCGAGCGGCCGGGTCTGCCTGACCCTGGATGCCCAGGGCAGCCAGGCGCGCGTTCGCGTGGAGGACAGCGGCTGCGGCATGAGCGAGGATTTCATTCAGAATCGCCTCTTCAAGCC
>NZ_JBFULE010000389.1:0-4858 GCF_056400485.1 Roseateles sp. P5_B10 | reverse complement strand
TCGATTGAAGGGGCATGGGGAGTTAATCGTCGACTTGCAGGATGGCGAGGAAGGCTTCTTGCGGCACTTCCACGGAGCCGATCTGCTTCATGCGCTTCTTGCCGGCCTTTTGCTTTTCCAGCAGCTTGCGCTTGCGGGTGATGTCACCACCGTAGCATTTTGCCAGCACGTTCTTGCGCAGCGCCTTGATGTTCTCGCGGGCGATGATGTTGGCGCCGATGGCGGCCTGGATGGCCACGTCGTACATCTGGCGCGGGATCTGCTCGCGCATCTTGGCGGCCACGCCGCGGCCGCGGTACTGGCTCTGGCTGCGATGCACGATCATGGACAGCGGGTCGACCTTCTCGCCGTTGATCATGATGTCGACCTTGACGACGTCGGCCGCGCGGTATTCCTTGAACTCGTAGTCCATGGAGGCGTAGCCGCGCGAGGCGCTCTTGAGCTTGTCGAAGAAGTCCAGCACGATCTCGGCCAGCGGGATCTCGTAGGTCAGCATGACCTGCTTGCCGTGATAGGCCATGTTGAGCTGCACGCCGCGCTTCTGATTGGCCAGCGYCATGACGACGCCGACGTAATCCTGCGGCATGTAGAGGTGCACCGTGACGATGGGCTCACGGATCTCCTTCATGCGGCCGATCTCGGGCATCTTGGACGGGTTCTCGACCTGGATGACCTCGCCGTCGTTCATCTCGACTTCGTAGATGACGCTGGGCGCGGTGGTGACGAGATCCTGGTCGAACTCGCGCTCCAGCCGCTCCTGCACGATCTCCATGTGCAGCAGGCCCAGGAAGCCGCAGCGAAAGCCAAAGCCCAGCGCCTGGCTGACCTCGGGCTCGTAGCGCAGCGACGAGTCGTTGAGGCTGAGTTTTTCCAGCGCATCGCGCAGCTGGTCATACTCACTGGCCTCGGTCGGATACAGGCCCGCGAAGACCTGAGGCTGGATTTCCTTGAAGCCGGGCAAAGCCTCGGTGGCCGGGCCGGCATTGTTGGGCAGCTTCTTTTCCAGCGTGACGGTGTCGCCGACCTTGGCCGCCGCCAGCTCCTTGATGCCGCAGATGATGAAGCCCACCTCGCCGGCCTTCAAGCCATCGCGGTTCTCGCTCTTGGGCGTGAACACCCCCATGTGCTCGATCGGGTACACCGAGTTGGTGTTCATCATGCGGATGCGCTCGCCCTTCTTGAGCTCACCATCCACCACGCGCACCAGCATGACGACGCCGACGTAGTTGTCGAACCAGGCGTCGATGATCATCGCGCGCGGCGGGCCGTCCGGGTTGCCGCGCGGCGCCGGCATGCGGGCAATGACGGCCTCGATGATCTCGTCGATGCCCATGCCGGTCTTGGCCGAGCAAGGAATCGCGTCATCGGCGTCRATGCCGATGACGTCCTCGATCTCCGCCTTGGCGTTCTCTGGGTCGGCGGATGCCAGGTCCATCTTGTTCAGCACCGGCACGACCTGGACGCCCAGGTCCAGCGCCGTGTAGCAGTTGGCCACCGTCTGCGCCTCGACACCTTGCGAGGCATCGACGACGAGCAGCGCGCCTTCGCAGGCCGACAGCGAACGGCTGACTTCATAAGAGAAGTCCACATGCCCCGGCGTGTCGATCAGATTGAGGTTGTAGATCTGGCCGTCCTTGGCCTTGTACTGGAGTGCCGCGGTTTGCGCCTTGATCGTGATGCCGCGCTCACGCTCGAGATCCATCGAGTCCAGCACCTGCGCTTCCATCTCGCGATCGCTCAAGCCGCCGCAGCGCTGAATGATGCGGTCGGCCAACGTGCTCTTGCCGTGGTCGATGTGGGCAATGATGGAGAAGTTGCGGATGTGATTCATGGAGATCGGGGGCACGCCAACGGAGCAGGACACAACGGCGAAGGCCGTTGCAGCGCAAGCTCACATCGCTTGCGATGTGAAGCCGCGAAGCGGCGTGCTACAGCTAAAAAAAAGGCACGTCGAAGAGGCGACGTGCCTTCCAACAAAAGGTATGGCAACTGCTTGTTGGGCCTTCATTGTAGCCAAAAGGCCCAGCCGGGAAGCCGCACCAGTATTGGTTTTCCGGTCGTTGCAGGCTGCCAACAAGGAATTTTAACCACAGGTTATCCACAAGTTCCTGTGGATCGCCTGTGGATCAAATCAAGGCGTTGCCGGTGGGCGTCGATTCCACCGTCAGACACCCGTTCCAGGACRCATCAAGCCGCCATTTTAGCGGCGGACGCGAACAATCCCCGCCTTTATCTAAGAGTTAGCCAGCGCCAACTTCCATATTCAGTGGACAACCCGGGTCGKGGCGCCCAGCGGGCTTACCGCATCGCGGAAAGCCCGAGCAGACAGCCCAGGTTTTGCCGCCTCACTTGGCCGGTTTGAGCAGCACGAAGCTGGTGACGTCCTCCCGCCGCACGACCAGATTCATCGCCTTGTTCTTGTCCGCCTTGGCGATCTGGGCCTGGAAGGCCTTCACCGAGGACACCTCGACGTTGTCCACCGACAGGATGAGGTCGCCCTCGCGCAGCCCGGCGCGAGCGGCTGCACCCGCGGCATTGTCGACCTTGACACCGGACTTGAGCTTCATTTCCTTGCGCTGCGCATCGGTCAGTTCCGACACCTTCAGGCCAAGGGCCGCGCTGGGTGCCGTCGCCGCCGGCGCTGGCTCGTTGCCGCCTTCGCTGCCGCTACCCGGCTTCTTGCTGCGCTCGTCTTCGCCAATGGTGACGACAACATCCTTGGTCGCACCGCGGCGGAAGACGGTCAGCGTCGTCTTGGCGCCGGGCTTCACATTGGCCACGAGGCGGCGCAAGTCGGCCGCCTTGTCGACGGTCTTGCCGTCGACCTTGGTGACGACGTCGCCGCCTTCCACTCCCGCCTTCTCGGCCGGGCTGCCGGCGATGACGGAGCGGATCACGGCGCCCTGCGGCTTGCCCAGACCGATGGCCTCGGCGATTTCCTTGGTGATGTCGTCCGGCAGCACGCCCAGGTAGCCGCGCACGACACGCCCGCCAGCGCGCAGCTCATCGGCCACGCGGATCGCGTCGGCGATGGGGATCGCAAACGAGATGCCCATGTAGCCGCCGTTCTGGCTGTAGATCTGCGAATTGATGCCAATGACCTCGCCGCGCATGTTGACGAGCGGTCCGCCGGAGTTGCCGGGGTTGATGGCCACGTCGGTCTGGATCAGCGGCAGCAGATCGCCTGTGTCGCGCTGCTTGGCGCTGATGATGCCGGCCGTCACCGTGTTCTCCAGGCCGAAAGGCGAGCCGATGGCCATGACCCATTCGCCGACGCGTGACTTGTTGCTGTCGCCGACCTTCACTACCGGCAGGCCGGTCGCCTCCACCTTCACGACCGCCACGTCGGAGCGCTGGTCGGCACCGATGAGCTTGGCCTTGAGTTCGCGCTTGTCCGTCAGCKTGACGATGACTTCGTCAGCGCCCTGCACGACATGGGCATTGGTCAGCACGTAGCCATCGGCGCTGAGGACGAAGCCGGAGCCGACACCACGGCGCATGGGGCCGTCGTCGTCGGGCGTGCCGCCACCGCGCGGCGCGCCGCGGCGCTGGTTGGGCACAGGGATGCCGAAGCGGCGGAAGAACTCCTGCATCTGCTCGTTCATCTCCGCCTGGCCTTCGGCCATCTTGACCTTCTCGGCGGTACGGATGTTGACGACCGCTGGGCCGACGCGCTCCACGATCTCGGCGAAGTCCGGCAGCTCGCGCGACTGCGCCGTGGCGGGTGCCTGCCCCAGCGTCAGCGCAAGCGCCAGCGCCGTGCCGGAAAACAGAAAGCGCGCGCGCGCGGGGTGAAGGCGGGTCTCAGCGTGCATAAGGGAGTTCCAGGGATTCAGCAGGACAAGGCAGATGGGGCATCGAAGCGTCACTTCAAGGACGGGACTGCGAGGCGGCGGATTCCGGCAGGGCCAAGCCCCAATCAATGATCTCTGCCGGCGCCTCTCCTGGCAATCCGGCCTCCCGCGCCGCGCCAACGGCAGGCAGGGTACGGCCTGCAGCGGTCTGCGCAAAGCTAAGGCCGCCAAGTCCCTGCGCGCGCGGTGTTGTGTTCGGTGCAGCGGCGACCTGGGCGTCCGGCGCAGGCGCAGGCCGCAGCAGGCCAACGCCCAGGGCCAGGGCCACGAAGCTGGCGGCCACCGCGACGGGCGCCAGCCAGTCGCGTCGGCGCGGGTGGTCGACCACCTCGGCCGGTAATTGCGCATGCAGGGCTGCGAGCAGCGCTTGAGGTTGCCGGTGCAGTTCCGGCAGTTCGGTGGCGCGAAGGCCATCACCGGCCGCATGCCAGAGCGCCCAGCGCTCGCGCAGGCCCGGGTCGCTCGCCCAGGCCGCGTTCACGCGCGCCCAATCGACCGGCGTGGCGCGGCCGTCCATGACGGCGGACAGCGCTTCGTTCAGTGAGTTGTCGGCAGCGCTCACCATCGCCGCCCTCCGCCGCCGCCCAGCAGCGGCCGCAGCCGCGCCGCGACGGCCTCGCGGGCGCGGAAGATGCGCGAGCGCACGGTGCCCGGCGGGCAGTTCATCAGGTCGCCGATCTCGTCGTAGCTCAAGCCATCCACCTCTCGCAGCAACAGCGCCCGGCGCTGATCCTCGGCCAGGGCTGCGACCGCGTCGTCCAGTTCCCGTGCCAGCTGGCGACCGGCGAGCAGGGCCTCGGGGGTCGCATCGTCGCTTGGAGTCGCGTCGGTGCCGAAAGTTCCCTCGCCGTCGTCCAGGGATTCGACGGGCCGCTGGCGGGCGCGATGGGCGTTGTGGCGTTTGGCCGCGTTGATCGCGATGCGGTAGACCCAGGTGTAGAACGCGCTCTCACCGCGAAAGGCCGGCAATGCGCGATACACGGCAGACTTTCCTGGCCGTGTAT
>NZ_JBFULE010000388.1:0-4877 GCF_056400485.1 Roseateles sp. P5_B10 | reverse complement strand
ACGTCACCGCCAGCTCGCCCAGGTCTTCATGCGCGCCGCCGGGCACGGGCACTTCGGTGCCGATGACGTAGACCGGCGGGTCGCCACGGTCGGGCGCGTCGCGCCACGCCTGCTCGGCTGCGCGGCACAGGCGCACGGCACGGGCGGCGATCTCGGGCTCGGGCAGCGGCACCGGGTCGCCGGCGCAGGACATCGAGCAATCCAGGTGAATCTTGCGAAAGCCCGCACTCACATATTGCGCCACCATGATCTCGGCCTTGGCCATGGCTGCAACGGCCGGCAGTTTGCGCCAGGCGTTGGGGCCAAGGTGGTCGCCGCCGAGCAGCAGCAGCTCGGGCGCCAGGCCCTCGGCTTCGGCCAGGCCCTGCACATAGCGGCGGAAGTCCAGCGGCGTCATGCCGGTGTAGCCGCCATCCTGGTTGACCTGGTTGGACGTGGCCTCGATGAGGGCCGGCCGGCCCTGGGCGGCGCATTCGCGCAGCGTGGCGGCGATGACGACGGGGTGTGCGGAACAGACCGAGGGAATGCCAATGGCGACATCACCGTTGGCTGCCTGCTTGTGGCGGCGCACGAGGTCGAGCATGAGCTTCATGCGGCGTCTCCTTGAACGGGTTGGGAAGAGGAAGAAGAGGAGGGCGTTTCGGGTTGCAGCGCCAGCAGCAGCGCGGCCAGCAGGGCCAGCGCGACGCCGGCGAGCTTGCTGCCGCTGGGTGCGGCGCCGCTGAGGGCCATTGAGAGCACGGCGGTAAGCAGCGGCGCGCCGGCGTTGACCATGGGCGACACGACCATGGCCTTGCCGTAGCGGAAGGCGTAGACCAGGGCCAGCGCGCCGATGGCGTTCAGCACCTGGATGACGGCGGCAAGGCCCGGGCCCTGCCAGCCCCAGTTGATGGGCTGGGAGAAGTCGGTCATCCACAGCGACACCGGCACGCAGGCCAGGGCGCCGACGGCCATGTAGAAGAAGATGCTTTCGGCGCTGGTGCCGGCGTTGGCCAGCTTGATGAAGTAGGCCTGCAAGCCCCAGGCGACGAGCACGGCCAGGGCCAAAACAAACCACAGGCCCATCGGCTGACCCGTCTGGCCAAGTTGCAGGTCGAACAAAGGCAGGGAGCACAGCGCCAGCACGATGCCGGCCATGCCCAGCTTGCCGGTGCGCTCGCCCAGCAGGCCAAAGGACAGCGCGATGGTGATCGCCGGCGACAGCGACACGATCGGGAAGATCAGGTAGGCCGGGCCCGACTGCACCGCGCGGAACAGCAGCATCTGGCCACCGGCACCCAGCAGCCCGACGGCCAGGCCGAGCACGACGGAACGGCGGTCACGGTCGATGCGCCAGCCCGTGCGGGCCTGCACGATGACCGCCGGCGGGATCATGGTCAGTGCCCATACGGCATAGATCAAGGTGTCCGGGAAACCATGCTCGGCCGGCAGTCCGGTGAAGGCGCCCCAGACGCCCCAGAGCAGGGTCGAGATCAGTGCGTACGTGAGCCAGTTGCTCTGCATCGGAAGTCTTTCGTGGATCTGGAAGTCCCGTTTGGAACTTTCGAGCGAAAGCATAAACGAACGAAAACGAAAACACAACGACGAAAACGCCTTCGTATGCCAAATTCCGGAGGCGAGGGGTGAATCCCTATATAGCTCGCACCTCTCCCTCTATGTCAGCGAGGTGGAAGCCTTTCGTGGCATGATTCATCGAAAGCATTCGGCATCGGTGAAAACTCTATACGAAATCAAACGAAAGAATTCGTAGACTTGCGTCAAGCCGGTTCGAGGGGCATCCGAGGAGCCGGCACACCGCACCGGGGGAGAGCTGCCCCGGCATCCAAAGCAGATGACATCGCGCTGCCCTGACGGCAGCTTCGACACACAAGATCAAAGGAACTGTTCGATGAGTCCTCGCCTGCAACCCCGTTGTTTCGCGCTGMACCCGCTGACGTTGGCCGGCCTGGTGGCCTTCACCGCCTTCGGTGCTGTCGCCCCGGCCTGGGCCCAGGAGGCCGCCAAGGCCGAGACCGACAACACGCTGGACCGCGTGGAAGTGACCGGCACCCGCGCCAGCCTGCAGAAGTCCCTTGCGCTGAAGCGCAACGCCGCCGGCGTGCAGGACAGCATCAGCGCGACCGAGCTGGGCCGCTTCCCCGACAACAACGTGGCCGACTCGCTGAGCCACATCACCGGCGTGTCCATCTCGCGCACGGCGGGTGGCGAAGGTCAGAAGGTCAGCATCCGCGGCCTGGGGCCCGAGTACACGATCACGACCTTCAATAGCCGCCTGCTGGGCACCGACAGCGCCGGCCGCTACTTTGCCTATGACGTGCTGCCGGCCGACGTCATCAGTGGCGCCGACGTCGTCAAGTCCGCGCAGGCTTCGCTCGTCGAAGGCGCCATTGGCGGCCTGGTGAACCTGCGCTCGGCCAGCCCCTTCGACCAGAAGGGCCAGCGCGGCCTGCTGCGCGTGGAGGCCGACCGCAACCAGATGAGCAGCCTGAACGGCACCAAGCTGTCGGGCACCTACAGCAACACCTTCGGCGACCAGGTGGGCGTGTTGCTCGGTGTGGTGTATGCGAAGCGCGATGTGCGCACCGACACGGCCGGCAATGATGGCGGCTGGTCGCGCAACCCGGCGCCGAACAAGCCGGAGCTTTTCTGGCCCTGGGGCAACACCTGGGGTGGCGCCATCGACCCTAACGGCAACGGGCAGCTGGACCCCGACGAGGAAGGCCTGATCGGTCCGGGCCAGTTCCGCTTCGGCACCATCATGGAGAAGAAGGAGCGCATGGCGCTCTCCGGCAAGGTCGAGTGGCGGCCCAGCAGCGACGTGAAGGTCGTCGTCGACGGCTTCAAGACGCGGCTGGACTCGCCGCAGGTCGGCTACCAGCTGTCCTTCTATCCGCTGTACGCGCCGGGCCGCTGGTCCAACATGAAGATCACCAACGGCGTGGTCACCGACTTCACGCTGGCCAACCCCGACCCGGAGATGGCGCTCAACCCCGAGCTGCTGAACAAGACCGAGTACCGCGTGGTGGACACCGCGATGTACGGTGCCAACGCGGAATGGAAGATCTCGCCCACGCTGAAAGCGACGGGTGACATCTACAAGTCCACCTCCAAGCGCCACTCCGGCGGCAACGACAGCTATGTCGTGCTGCGCATGAACCAGCCCAATGTCACGCGCATCCAGCTGACGGGGGCGGCTGTGCCCGATGTGAAGACCACTTTCACCGACGGCCGCGACCTGCAGACCGGCCTGGCGCAAGGCCTGTTCAAGGCCAGTGACTTCAACACCCACTACTTCAGCCTGGCCGGCGACAACATCGATGACAAGATCGATGGCGCCACCGGCAATCTCGAGTGGAAGCTGGACCGCTTCTACATCGACCAGCTGAAATTCGGCCTCAGCCAGACCAGCCGCAAGAAGTCGCGCGACCTCATCAACAACGCCTTCAACGCGGGCGACGGCYACTACTCGGGCGCCAACGCCATCAACGTCGGCGCGCTGGGCGGCAATGTCATCAACCAGACGTTGAGCCCGTCCGGCTTCATGGACGGCGTCAGCGGCAACTTCCCGCGCAGTTTCCTGGGCTTCGATATCAACAACTACCTGCAGGCGCTGCAGGCCTACGACGGCAAGCCCCGCCCGGGCGGCGGCACCTACGACTTCAGCAAGGCAGCACCGGCCTGGAACCCGCTGGAGAGCTACCGAGTGACGGAGAAGACGACGACGGCCTTCATGCAGGCCGATCTGTCGGGCGACGGCTGGAACGCCGACGTCGGCGTGCGCTTCGTGAAGACCAAGACGACCTCCCAGGCCTGGGACGCCAAGATTGTCGACATCATCGAGAACGGTGCGTTCAACTACACGGCCGTCTACGCGCCACCTTCCGTTCTGCAGCAGGAGTCGAGCTACAACTTCGCGCTGCCGTCGGTCAACTTCACCTGGCTGATCACCAACGATCTGCAACTGCGCCTGGGCGCAGCCAAGACCATGGCCCGCCCGTCGGTGGACAAGCTGGCGCCGACGAGCACGACGCAGAGCATCTCCTGGGGCGACTTCACGCAGGTGTTCGGCGGCAACGCCAACCTCAAGCCCTACAGCGCCCGCCAGGCCGATGTGTCGCTGGAGTGGTACTACGCCAAGGACTCGGCCCTGAACTTCGCCGTCTACCAGAAGAACATCAAGAACCAGATCACCAGCGAGTACCTGACGGGGCAGAACATCGGCGCGCCGGGCGGCCGGCTGTTCAATGTCAGCCGCCCCATCAATGGCGACAAGGCCACCGCGCGCGGTTTCGAGATCGGCCTGCAACACCTGTTCGACAACGGCTTCGGCGTGCGAGCGCAGTACACGCGCAACAAGTCGCGCAGCTGGGTGGGCGGCGAGGAGCGTGCGCTGGAAGGCATCGCGCCGGCCACGTCGTCGCTCGGCCTGCTGTACGAGAAGGGCCCGTGGAGCATGAGCGCCACGGCCGACCACACCGACGCCTTCGTCACCGCCACCAACGTGCTGGGCGCCGGCTTCAACGAGCGCGCCAAGGCCGTGACCTGGGCGACGGCCCAGATCGCCTACGAGGTCAACAAGTGGCTGCGCCTGAGCATCGAAGGCAACAACCTGACCGACGCGACGCAGGAGTACACGCTGGGCAACGACAGCGTCAAGCTGCCGCAGGGCTACTACCGTTATGGCCGTTCGTTCACCGTCGGCGCTTCGATCAAGTTCTGATGAAAGATCTCCTCCGTGTTGCCGCCCTGCTTGCCGGGGCGGCCTTTTTATCCGCACAGGCTGCAGATGGGGCCAGCTACACGATGGCCGACTACAGCCGTGTCGTGAAGATCGACACCCACCTGCATCTGCACAACCCCGCGCCGGCCTTCATGGC
>NZ_JBFULE010000387.1:0-4884 GCF_056400485.1 Roseateles sp. P5_B10 | reverse complement strand
GCCCCAACCCGCAGGAGCTGAAGGCCGAGTTGCGCCTGGCCGACGGGCGGCTGCTCGCGCAGCTGCGCGCGCCGCAGGCCGTCGAGTGGCCGGCTGCAGCGCCGGGCGGCGGCAGCGAGCCGGGCTTTGCACTGGCAACCGGGCTCGGCGCGGCCCGCTGGGTGCAGGCGCTGGACGGCGATGCGCGCCTGGTCCTGGTCACCAGCCTGGCTGAGCTGCAGCGGCAGAACCTGGCCGCCATGGTCGCTTTCGGCGCTGCGCTGGTGCTGCTGGGGGCCGCGGTGATGCTGGGCCTGCTGTGGGCGCTGCAACACTCCATCGGCCGGCCGCTGGCCACGCTGGCGGCGGTGGTCGACGAGGTGCGCGTCAGCGCCGACTACGACCGCCGCGTGCCGGTCGAAGGTGCCGACGAGCTGGCCCGGCTGGGCGAGGGCTTCAACGCGCTGATGGGCGCGCTGCACGCGCGCGATGCCGAGTTGCGCCGCCAGCACACGGCCCTGGAGGACACCGTGGGCCAGCGCACCGCCGAGCTGAGCCAGGCGCGCGACGCCGCCGAAGCGGCCAGCATCGCCAAGAGCGCCTTCGTCGCCAACATGAGCCACGAGATCCGCACGCCGATGAACGCGATCATCGGCATGTCGGGCCTGGCGCTGGAAGGCGCGCTGCCGCCCCGCGAGCGCGTGCACATCCAGAAGGTCAACCGCGCGGCGCGCTCGCTGCTGACCATCCTCAACGACATCCTCGACTTCTCCAAGATCGAAGCCGGCAAGCTGGTCGTCGAGACCCTGCCCTTCGACCTGCCCGAGGTGCTGGACAACCTGGCCTCCATGATGGGCCCGCAGGCGCAGGACAAGGGGCTGGAGCTGCTGTTCTCGGTGCAGGGCGACCCACCGCGGCAGTTGCTGGGCGACCCCGTGCGCCTGGGCCAGGTGCTGCTCAACCTGACCGGCAACGCGGTCAAGTTCACCGATCACGGCCAGGTGCAGGTGAGCGTCGAGACGGTGAGCCGCGAGCGCGAGCGGGCGGTGCTGCGCTTCGTGGTCTGCGACACCGGCATGGGCATTTCCGACGAGCTCAGGCAGCGTCTGTTCGAGCCCTTCGAGCAGGCCGACGCCGCGACCAGCCGCCGCCACGGCGGCACCGGGCTGGGGCTGGCGATCAGCCGCCAGCTGGTGCGGCTGATGGGCGGTGAACTCGAGGTCGACAGCCCAGCCGGCGGGGGCAGCCGCTTCTCGTTCATGCTGAGCCTGGCGGCATTGCCCGAGGCGACAAACGCCCAGCCCGCCGCCGGCCTGCACGGGCGGCGGGCGCTGGTGGTCGTTGCGCATGCCGCGGCACGCCAACTGCATGCCGCGACGCTCACTCAGGCAGGGCTGCAGGTTGACTGCGCCGCCAGCGGCGCCGAGGCGCTGGCGCGGCTGTCAGAGGACGCGGCGCAAGGCTACGACCTGGCCGTGCTGGAGCATCCGCTGGCCGGCCTGGACCTGGCGGACTTCGCGCGCCGCCTCGCCGCCCAGGCTACGGGCGGCTTGCCGGCCCTGGTGCTGCTGGCCGAGGCGGGCCGCCAGGACCCACCCACCGCGCTGGCGGCGGCCACCGTGATGGTGGCCAGGCCGGTGACGCCCTGGTCGCTGCTGGACGCCTGTGCCCAAGCGTCGGGCCTGGGCGGCGAGCACGCCGCTACCCCGCTGCCGCCGCGGCTCGACGTGCGCCTGGACGGCGCACGGGTGCTGCTCGTGGAGGACAACGAGATCAACCGCGACCTCGCCGCCGAATTGCTCGGCCGCATAGGCATCGCGGTGGACATGGCCTGCAATGGCCGCGAGGCCCTGGAGCGGCTGGCCACGCACGACTACGACGCCGTACTGATGGACTGCCAGATGCCGGAGATGGACGGCTTCGAGGCCACGCAGCGGCTGCGCCAGCAGCCGCGCTGGCAGGACCTGCCCATCATCGCCATGACCGCCAACGCAATGCTGGGCGACCGCGAGAAGGCGCTCGCGGCCGGTATGAGCGACCACGTCGCCAAGCCGATCAACGTGGCGCACCTGTATGCCACCCTGGCACGCTGGGTGCGCCCCCGCGCGCCGGCCGACAACGGCAGCGCTGCCGCCGTGGGCCTGCCCACACCGGGCATCGACATGGCCGGCGCCCTGGGCCGCCTCGGCGGCGACGCCGCGCTGCTGCGACGTGCCCTCGGCGGCTTTGCCGAGAAATACCGCAGCTTTGAACAGGACTTCGATGCCGCGCGCAACGCCGGCGACGCGGCGGCCGGGCGCCGCCTGGCGCACGACCTTCAATCCCTGGCCGGCACCTTTGGCATGGACGGGCTGCGCGAAGCCGCGCTGCGGCTGGAGCGGGCGTGCATCGCCGGCATCCATGGCGCCGCCGTCGACGCCGCACTCGACGAAGTGATCACCGCACTCGCGCCCGCGATCTCCGCCAGCGGCTCACTCTGCGCCGCGCCGCCGCTGGCCTGAACGCCGCGATCAGCGAATCTTCAGGGACCGGCGCGACGGAAGTAGGCGTCGACGCCCTCCAGCATCTCCGCCGTCACGTGGCTCCAGTAGTGGAAGGTATGGGCGCCGGCGTCCTCGCGATAGTCGGGCGCCTGGCCCTGGGCGCGCAGCGCCGCCTGAAGTGCGCGATTCGTCGTGACCAATTCGTCCTCGCTGCCGCAGCGCAGCACCAGTGGCACCGGCAGCCGCCCGGCGCGCTGGACCTCGGCGATCAGCTCGTCCGGATACCAGCCGCTCAGCGCGAAGGCATAGCCCCAGCGCTGCGGCGCCGCCAGCGGCAGCTTGACCGAGCCATAGCCACCCAGGGACATACCGGCGATGGCCGACTGCGCGCGTATGGGTGAGAGGCCGTACTGTTCCTTCAGCCAGGCCGGCAACTCGTCGACGATGAAGCGCTCGGCCGGGCCGTCGTAGCGCCGGCCGTTGCTGCTGGGCATGACGATGACGAAGGGCCGTGCACGGCCGCTGGCGATGAGGCGGTCGGCATAGCGCTCGATGTGGCCGGTGCGAAACCACTGGTCGGCGTCCATGCCGCCGCCGTGCAGCAGCGTCAGCACCGGCAGGGCCTGGCCGCGCTCGAAGCCGGGCGGCAGATAGACGTTGACTTTGTCGGTCCGGCCGAAGGCGGCGGAAGCCACCTCGTACGTCTCGACACGGCCTCGACCGGTGGCCGGTGGCGTCCATGCACCTTCGCCAACGAAGACGAAGGAATGCTGGCCGCCCTGGCCGTCGGCATCGTGGTCTGGCGTGGCCGGGTCATGTACCCAGCGGCCGTCGACGACGAACTTGTAGAGCCACTGACCCGGCGCCAGGTCCAGGCGCACGCGCCAGACGCCATCGGCGCCGCGCGCCATGGCCTGCTTGTGCTTGTCCCAGTCCGTCATCTCGCCGGCGAGGAAGACCCGGCGCGCCTGAGGCGCCTCCAGCGCGAAAGTGACGGGCTCAGCCCGCACCGTGGCGGTGACGGCAAACAGCAATGTCAGCAACAGTGTCTTGGCTTTCATTCGGCTTGCGCAGGAACTGAAGGCCGCGAGATTGCCACAGACAAGGCCCGTGCTGCGCGCATAGTTCCGCTGCCAACTACACACCCCTTCCATGGACCTCGATCCCAAAGACCTCATCGACCAGGCCGCCGAAGCCGCGCAGGAGGCGCGCACCGCGCGCCTGAACGCCGCTGTCGCCATCACGGTGGCGATCCTGGCCACCTTCATGGGCATCTGCAAGGTCAAGGACGACAACATCGTGCAAGGCATGCAGCAGGCCCAGGCCGACAAGCTCGATTACTGGGCCTACTTCCAGGCCCGCACGATCCGCGCCGACGTAGCCGAGTCCAGCGCCACCCAGCTCGAGCTGGCCAAGGGCGGCGCGCCGGCCACGCAAGCTGGCGATTACGACAAAGCCATCGCTGGCTACCGCGCCAAGGCGGCCGATCAGCTCAAGAAGCGCGACGAACTCAAGGCCCAGGCCGAGGCAGCCCAGACCGCTTACGAGACGCTGAACCGCCGCGACGACCAGTTCGACTTGTCCGACGCCCTGCTCGCCATCGCCATCGCCCTGCTGGCCGTGACGGCGCTGACCCGGCTCTGGCCGCTGTACTTCGTGGCCCTGCTGCCCACCTTCTTCGGCGTGCTGATGGGCGTGGCCGGCCTGATGGACCTGCCCATCCATCCCAATATGCTGTTCCGGTTGCTGTCGTAGCGTTGCTGCTTGAGCAGCGAGAGATGCGAGGCGGTCTTTGCGGGACGCCGGGCGCCGCGCAGTTTTGAGCTTGGGCTGCTTCAGGCGGCGGATACCGGACTTTCGGAAAGCCAAGGCAGCTGCCACCGTCCAACAGTGCCTTTCTCACAGCCGGTCCGCTCATCCCGGGGTCGGACTGGATGGCAGAACGGACAGGCAGCACGCCGCCGCGCCGCTTGTTGACTAGTCGGTCGGTCCGTCTGTCGGCCGGGACCGCTGCGCCAGCAGGCGCTTGCGCACCGCATAGATGTTGTTGCGCAGCGCGTAAAGCTCTTCGGCATAGGACAGCGGCACCGCAATGCGGTGTGTGACGCGGTCCAGCTCATCCAGCTCGTCGAGTAAAGCGCCGCGCTCGCCTGCGCCGGTTTCAAGCTTTGCTTCCACCTCGCGCAGCCGCGCATACCAGCGGAACACGCGCGAGCGCACGCGGAAGGTGTAGAGGGGCGGCACCACGCGCGACAGCGGCAGCATCAGCACCAGCAGGCCGCCGACCACCAGCCACATGCGTTCCAGCAGATTGCCGGCCCAGAAGGGCAGGTAGCGCGCCCACGCCGGCGTCGTGCCGTTGATCGCGCGATCGCCCTCGGCGCTGACCGGCAGCTCGCTGGTGCGGGTGTTGGGGAAGTCG
>NZ_JBFULE010000386.1:0-4899 GCF_056400485.1 Roseateles sp. P5_B10 | reverse complement strand
TCAGGCAGACGGTGGCGCCGCCGCCGCTGCCGCAGCTTTGCGCCTGCGCGAGGSTGCMTGCGCTYGCKCCRMAGGCRAGCAGCAGTGCKGGTATCAAGGTTCTCATGTTCTACCTTTCAAGGTTGAAAAGTGCTCGGCCGGTTGTCTCCTCCGGTCACGAGCGTTGTGAAAGATGCAGCTTCAATGCATGGCTACATCCCGACGACATCGATGGACTGCCGGAGGCAGTGCCAGCACCAGGTCCTGCGGGCCAGGCTGGGCTCAAAACGGCGCGGGCAGGATGGCCCGCGGCTGCTCGACGTGGTGTGGGCGTGCATGGCGACCGCCGCCGGTCGATCCGGGTGGTCCGAGGCTTGGCAGGTCGGCGTGAGCACCATGCGAGGATTGATTCGACGCCGAATCATTTCGGCGAAAAAATTGCAGCAGCGCCGCGAGGTCATCTTAATTCGGMCGACAACCGAACTAATTAGGGGAAACCCATCGGCGCCGCTGCACCTGCTTACAGCTTCAGGAGATCGTCAGCATCGCGCCGCGCGCAGGGGCGATCAAAGTCCGGCCGGGAAGGATCTCGACGGGCAGGACGATATTGCGCGGGCCCTCGTACATCTGTCCACTGCGCTGCGCCTCGATCAATTGCATGAGGACGTTGACCGCCTGACGACCCATTTCGAGCAGGGGCTGGCGCACGGTCGTCATGCGCAGGGTGCGGGCCAGCAAGGTATCGTCAAAGCCAGCGATCGAAATATCCCGAGGCACGCTCAGCCCTCGCGCCTCCAGCGCTTCCATGCAACCGAACGCGATGGCGTCGTTGCCACAGAAGATGGCCTCGGGCAACCGTTCACCGCGGTGGCCCTGCAGCCACGTCTCCATCGCCTGTCGGCCGCCCTGCACGGTGAACCAGGTACGGATCACATGGTCGGCAGCGACCTCTACGCCGGTTTCGGCATGCGCGCGCAAGAAGCCCTCGACACGGCGGTCCGCACCCTTGGTGTGCGGCGGCCCGCCCACGCACAGGATATGGCGATGGCCGAGTTCAAGCATGTGGCGCACGATGCCAAAGCCGCCCGCCTCGTCGTCCGCCTCGACGTTCACCTGGCCCTGCAGCTGCATGCCCGCATGGATCGTGACCAAGGGCGTATGGGGAGGCAGCCAGCTCGTGCTGTCATCTTCCAGATACGGCGCCAGCACGACCAGCCCATCGACGCGGCCGTCGCACAGCGCGGGGATGCGCTTGGGCGCTTCTTCCCAGCCGCTGAGCGGGAAGACGCATGTGGCCTGCTCGGCCTCCGTCGCGCCCCGCACAACGCCGTTGAACACCTCCAGGAAGTAGAGGTTGGGCTCCTCATTGGCAATGTTCGCGACGAAGCCGATGGCGTTGGCCCGCTGACGGCTGAGTGCGCGTGCCGTCGCGTTTGGCCGGTAGCGCAGGCGCTCCGCCGCCGCCAGCACCCGTTCGCGCGTCTCCATGGATACGCGCGTCGAGCCTTTGCCGGCGTTGAGCGCGCAGGAGGCCGCGACATCCGACACGCCAGCTTCTCGCGCGACGTCAGCGAGCGTGGGCAATCTGTGACGACGACTTTTCGTCGGCTGGGAAGGCTTGGGTGTCGAGGCGGACACTGACCGGCGGCGGGGTGAACGAGCGGCGCACTGTAGCACCGGGCCGTCCGCAAGCTCGGCGTCGCCACGGCTGGAAGTCGGCAGCAACCCGGTCCAGGACGCCCCTTCAACTTGCCCGCTTTCTTGGCAGGCGTCTTCCCGGCGACGCCAGCACGCGCGCTTGGACAGCACAATGTGAGCCTGGCGGTCACGCCCGCCACCCCGTCAACTCGCAACAATCTTCCCAGGACTGATGTCGATGATCTACGAACTGCGCGTCTATACGGCAATGCCTGGCCGGCTACCCGACGTTCTTGCAAGATTTCGCGATCACACCGTGGGCATCTGGAACCGGCTGGGAATTCGTCAACTCGGATATTGGACGACGGCAGTCGGACCTGACAGCAACGCGCTCACCTACATGCTTGTCTGGGAGAGCCTGGCCGATCGTGAGGTCAAGTGGAGCAAGTTTGTCGCCGATCCCGAATGGGTCGAGGTCAGAAAGGCGAGCGAGGCAGCAGGACCGATTGTTGCGAAGATGGACAACTCGTTCTTGGCGCCAACCTCTTTCTCGCCCGCGAAATAGTCTCCTCCGCGGCGGACGACACAGTGGGCTGGGACGCGGTATCAACGCCCAATGCCTCTTCAGTCTGGCCACCGCTTCAGGAACAGTTCAGCCGCAGGAAGGGAGCGCGATGCGCTCAAGCGTCGCTTCTGCCTGCGGCTTGGTCGTTGTCCWGCTGTAGTGCCGCAATCGCGTTGCGGCTTCCCCTCCAGCTCAGCGCATCACTATCAGCTGAACCCGCCGGTTCGTGCTGCGGCCTTCGCGGGTGCTGTTGTCGGCCAGGGGCGCAGATTCGCCGTAGCTGATCGTAGCCATGCGCGCCAGCGGCAAGCCGGCGCGAGACAGGTGCAGGCGCACGGCTTCGGCTCGCTTGAGGCCCAGTTGCTGGTTGATCGTGTCGCTGCCGGTCGCGTCGGTGTGGCCCTGGATTTCGATGAACACCGGCTGGTTGTCGGCCTTGAGCTTGGCGACGAGTTGATCGAGTTCCTGGCCAGCCTGCTCGGTGAGCTGGAAGCGGCCCGACTTGAATTTGACCTTGTCATCGGTCAGCACGGTGCTCATCAGCAGACCGGGCGGCTTGGGCAGGTTGTTGAAGGCCTGGGTTCGCGCTGCAGCCTCCTGCTGCAGAAGGGCCAGCATGCGTGCCTCGCTGCCCTGCAGCCGGCCATCCAGGGCCTTGAGGCCCTCGTCATGCGCCTGCACCCGGGTGCCGAGGCCGTCCACGCTGGTCTGCACCGGAGCGACTGTCTCTTTGACGAAATCCTTGGTGGCGCAAGCGCTCAGCAACATGACGCTGCTGGCGACGATCAGGGGCGAAAGTCTCGACATCGGTAGTCTCGTGGATAAGAAAGTGGTGCGAATGTAGGCAGTCCTTCACGGACGAACGTACCGAGCTGTGAGCAATCCTTGCGCCATTAACCGGACTGAACAAAGCCTTACCGTTCTGCGCTACGGGCACAGATCCATGTTGCGCAGGTGCTTGACCAGCAGCCCCCGCAGGGCACGCGAGCGGCCTGAGACTCAGCCCTGCACTGGCTCGCTGCGGTTGGCGCGCCAGCACAGGATCAGCTCTCGTGCCAGGGCAGGGAGTTCGCCCCGGCCGGCTCGCTTGGCGAAGCCGAAGCGCTCGCCAGCGTAGATGCGGTCATAGGCCATGCGTGACACATGCGCGGGCCAGCCCTGGGCGGCCATCAGCGCCGAGAAGCGCTCCAGCAGCTGCAGCTCGGCCTGCATCGGGCGTTCCTCGCAGGTCCACTGCTCCTCGATCACCAGCCGCACCGACCCCTCGGGGCAGCTGACGCGGCGTGGGCCGAAGCTGGGCAGCGGGAGCGAGCGGCGGTGGCGGCGGGATGTCATGGCCGCGAAGATAGAACCGCCGCACCTCAAACCCGTGCCGAAAAACACCGCTTCTTCGGCTTTCGACGGGCGCCAGTCGATGGGCGGCGCAAAAGGTGTGGGCTTGGTCACGGCCTGYGACAAGCATGCACTCAGCGGATCGCCGACACCCAGCGTTCGAAGCGCGGCGCCATCCGCCAGCCGTCCTCGCCCAGCCAGTCCGCCGCCACGATGACGTGATGGGCCCGACCGATCAGCTTCTCGCGTGGCACCGTGCCGATGAAGCGCGAGTCCTCACTGTTGTCGCGGTTGTCGCCGAGCAGGAAATACTGCCCTGCCGGCACGGTGAGCTCGGCGAAGTTGCGCCGCGCGCTGAGGGCCGGCAGGAACTGGACAGCATGGGGCCGGCCGTCAAGGTCCTCGGTGGCGCGCACCGCGTCAACGACCCAGCCGGGCGCCACCGCCTCGCCATGAGACTGGTTGCCGCTGTAGCTCAGCGGCGTTCCATTGAGGATCAGCACGTCGTCGCGCATCTCGACGCGATCGCCCGGCAGGCCGACGATGCGCTTGATCAGCCGCGTGCCGCCGGCCGGCGAACTCAGCGTGACGACATCGCCGCGCTGGGGCTCACCCAGCGGCAGCAGCACGACGTCGGTCAGCGGCAGCTTGAGGTCATAGGCCAGGCGGTTGACGAGCACGACATCGCCTTCCAGCAGCGTCGGCCGCATCGAGCCCGAGGGGATGGGGTTCCAATCGGCCACCGCGGTGCGGAACAGCGCGAAGCTGAGCAGGAAGAGGATGAAGCCGCGGTTGTCGCGGAGGGTGCGTCGGAGGTTCATGACGGCCATGCTCGGGCCGATCTCCTGGCTTCGACCCGGCTGGCGGGCGAATGGCCGGCTGAAGTGGGCGAATGGCAGCGGCGCTGCGCGAATGGCGGGCGCGGCAGGCACGAGCGTGGCCGGGCGCGTCGATGGAAATCTGCCGATTCCGCGGCCCGATGCCTTCGGCCGCCCGCCGGCGGCGCCCTGACGTCAGGCCGGCGGATCCTTGGCCCGGGTGCGGGACACGGCCATCATGATGCCGACACCGGCGACGATGAGACAGGCGATGGCGACATAGGTGGCGGCCAGGCCGGCCGTGATCAGGGCCCAGGCCAAGCCGCCCAGCAGCACGGCCAGGCCAACGATATAGAGCAGGAAGGACATAGCGGCTCCTGTCAGGGATGGAGCGGCGCCCCATCTCGTCAGTGCACTTTAGTGAGGCGGCCCGTCGCGGATGGTCGGACGCCGTTGAAGCTGCCGGTAGGTGGCCTCCTACCGCGGCGCGGTTCTCGCTGCGCAAGCTCGGGCGCGGGGATAGCGAGAATCCGCCTCATGACCATCCAATCCCCCAGCGTCTACATC
>NZ_JBFULE010000385.1:0-4908 GCF_056400485.1 Roseateles sp. P5_B10 | reverse complement strand
GCTGCGCGTCGCGCTGCCCGGCAGCACCGAGCCGCGCGACATCGAGCTCACGCTCGGCGGGCGCATCGCCGCAGGCAGCGCACCGCTGGGCGTGCTGGACATTGCCGACGCCCAGGCCTTGTTCGGCCGCCTGGGCGGGCTGGACCGCGTCGACGTGCAACTCGCCCCCGGCACCGACGCCACCGCCTGGGCCGCCACGCTGCCCGCGCGCTGGAAGGCCGCGCCGCCGGAGGACGAAGGCGCGCGGCTGTCGGACCTGACGCGCGCCTACCGCGTCAACCTCGGCCTGCTGGCGTTGATGGCGCTGTTCACTGGCAGCTTCCTCGTCTACGCGGTGCTGTCGCTCGCCACCGCTCAGCGCCTGCCGCAGTGGGCGCTCGTCGGCGTGCTGGGCGTGTCAGCGCGCATGCGCTGGCGGCTCATCCTGGCGGAGGGGCTGGTGATCGGCCTTGCCGGCACGGCGCTGGGACTGGCGCTCGGCGTGGGCCTGGCGGCCGGTGCGCTGAAGCTGATGGGCAGTGACCTCGGCCTGCATGGCGCGCGCGACTCGTCCGCCGAGCTGCTGTTCAGCCAGCCGCTGCTGTGGCCCGCCGCCGTCTACGCGCTGCTGGGCCTGGCCGCCGCGCTGGCCGCTGCGCTGGCGCCGGCGTTGACGGTGCGCCGCATCGCGCCGGCGCTGGTGCTCAAGGGCCTGGGCCTGCCGGCCGGGCGCACGCTGCCGGCCTGGGTCGGCCTAGGCCTGCTGGCGCTCGGCGCCGTGTTGGCCTGGTTGCCGCCGGTCTGGAACGACACACCCATCGCCGCCTATCTGTCGATGCTCTGCCTGTTGATGGGTGGCCTGGCGCTGGTGCCGGCGCTGGTGCGCGGGCTGACGGCAGCATTGGCACGGTTGCCCAGCAACGCACTGCTGATGCTGGCCCGCGAACGCAGCCGCGACCAGGCGACCGAAGCGCGCCGGTCGCTGGCCGGCGTCCTGGTTGCCCTGGCCCTGGCCGTGGCCATGACGGTCATGATCGGCAGCTTCCGTGAATCCCTGATGCGCTGGCTGGACCAGGCCCTGCCGGCCGACCTCTACGTGCGCAGTGCGCTGCGGGGCGCCAACGGCATTCCCACACCGCTGCCGCCACCCCTGCTGACGGCGTTGTCGCGCCTGCCCGAAGTCGCCCGCACCTCGCCCCAGCTCACGGCCCGGCTGCGGCTGGCGTCCAGCGGTGAAACCGTGGCCCTGACTGCGCGCGACATCCAGGCCGGCGGCCTGCCCCTCGTTGAAAGCTGGACGGGCCCAGCCGCGGCGGGCACCCTGGCCGTCTGGGTCAACGAAGCCGCGCGGGACCGCGACGGGCTGAAGCCGGGCCATGTCTTCCAGGGCGAGCTGGTCGACGGCGACCGCGCGCTGAAGCTGCAGGTGCGCGGTGTCTGGCGCGACTATTCGCGCCAGAACACGGCGCTGTGGATGGCGCTGGACGACTACCGCAGCGCCAGTGGCGACACCAGCACCGCCGAATTGGCACTCTGGCTGGCACCGGGCCGGTCGCTGGAATCGGCGCGCACCGCGGTTCGCCAGCTCGGCGGCGACAACGTCGAAATGGCCGCGGCGGGCGAGCTGCGTTCGCTGTCGCTGAAGATCTTCGACCGCAGCTTTGCCATCACCGTGTGGCTGCAGGCCGTGGCCCTGGCCGTGGGGCTGTTCGGCGTCATCGCCAGCCAGTCGGCCCAGGCGCTGGCGCGCAAACGCGAGTTCGGCCTGCTGCGCCATCTCGGGCTATCCAGGCGCCAGCTGCAGCGACTGCTGCTCATCGAAGCCAGCCTGTCGGGCGGCGCGGGCGCGCTGGCCGGGCTGGCGCTGGGCCTGGGCCTGAGCGTGGTGCTGGTCTACGTCGTCAACCCGCAAAGCTTTCACTGGAGCATGGAGATGCATTTGCCGGTTGCGCGCCTGGCGGCCCTGGTCGGCCTGGCCTTCGCGGCGGCGGTCGGCGCTTCGCTGCTGGCCGGCCGGCGCGCCCTCGGCGCTGACGCCGTGCGCGCCGTGAGGGAGGACGCATGAAGCGCCGCGCCCTGTTGCTCGCCGCCCTGCCACTGCCCGCGCGCGCCGCCCTCAACTTCCCGCACGACTTCGGCGCCCACCCGGCCCAGGGCATCGAGTGGTGGTATCTGACGGGCCTGCTCGGCGACAGCGAGAGCGCACCGCCACGCTTCGGCTACCAGCTGACCTTTTTCCGCCTGCCCGGCCCGGCAGCGGCCGACCATCCCAGCGGACTCGCGGCCAGGCAGTTGCTGCTTGGCCATGTCGCCTTGTCCGACCTGGGTGCGAAGAAGCAACGCCACAGCCAACGGTTGCTGCGCGGCCTGCCCGGCGCGGTGCAGGCCATGGAGGGTGACAGCGACGTCAAGCTGCGCGACTGGACGCTCAAGCGCAGCGGCGACGGCTATCGCGCCGCCTTCAACGGCCCGGGCTTCGCGCTGGCGCTGAACCTGTCCACGCCCGACGCGCCACTGCTGCAGGGCGAGGCCGGCCTGTCCCGCAAGGGGCCCGATCCCGCGCAGTTCAGCCGCTACTACTCGCGCCCCCAACTCGCCACCGAGGCCATGCTGACCCTGGACGGCCAACGCCAGCGCCTCACCGGCCGCGCCTGGCTGGACCATGAATGGRGCGACAGCCTGCTGGGCCAGGCGCAGGGTTGGGACTGGCTGGGCATCAACCTCGATGATGGACGCGCGCTGACGCTCTTCCAGCTGCGCCGCAAGGACGGCAGCCGGGACTGGGCCGGCGGCAGCCTGCGCAGCCCCGGGCAGCCCGACCGCAGCTTCACGCCCCAGGAGGTCGAGATGACGCCGCTGCGGCACTGGACCAGCCCCGCCACGGGCGCGCGCTACCCGGTCGAATGGCGGCTGAAGAGCCCCGCTGGCGAGATGCTGCTGAGCACGTATTTCGACGCCCAGGAGATCGACGCGCGAAACAGCAGTGGCCTCGTCTATTGGGAGGGCGCCGCCCAGTTGTTCGACCGCGAAAAACGGCCACTCRGCGCCGGCTACCTGGAGTTGACCGGCTACGCAGGGCGCCTGCCACTACCGTGACCCACAATGCGCGCCGAATGCAGCCACGGCAACCCACCCGCCCGACCTTTGGCTGGGACAACCCGGCGCAGCCATGCGCTGCAACTGCTCTGCCACCAGGACCTTGACGACGCGATGCTGGCCCGCACCTGCGCCGTGTTGACTGAAAAGCTGTAACCCCATGAGTTCCACGACCGAACGCCCCGCGTCCAAGCAGGCCCGCTCCTTGAGCGGCCTGCTGCCCTTCCTGCGCCCCTACCGCGGCCGCATCGCGCTGGCCTTTGCAGCCCTGTTGCTGTCTGCCATGGCCACGCTGGCCTTCCCGCTGGCGTTGCGCGGCCTCATCGACGCCGGCTTCGAGGCCGCCAACCCCGGCGAGAAGCTGATGGCGTTGCGCGAGCATTTCCTCGCGATGTTCGCCGTCGGCGCCGCACTGGGGCTGTTCTCGGCGTCGCGCTTCTACATGGTCACCTGGCTGGGCGAGCGCGTGACGGCCGACATGCGCAACGCCGTCTACACCCATGTGCTGCGCCAGAGCCCTGAGTTCTTCGAGACGACGCAGACCGGCGAGGTGCTCTCCCGCATCACGACCGACACCACCGTCGTGCAGACCGTCGWCGGCTCCAGCCTGTCCATGGGCCTGCGCAACATGGTCATGGGCATCGGCGCGCTGGTCATGCTCATCGTCACCAATCCCTATGTGATGGGCCAGGTGCTGGGCATCCTGGTGCTGGTCGTGGCGCCGGCGCTTTACTTCGGCCGCCGCGTGCGCAAGCTCTCGCGCGCCAGCCAGGACCGTGTGGCTGACACCTCGGCCATCGCCGCCGAGGTGCTGAACGCCGTCACCGTCGTGCAGAGCTACACCCAGGAGGCGGCCGAGGCGAAGCGCTTCTCTGCCGCCAGCGAGGCAGCCTTCGACACGGCGCGCAAGCGCACGCGCATCCGCAGCTTCATGGTCGCCTTCATCATCACGGCCGTCTTCGGCGCCATGCTGTGGGGCCTCTACCAGGGCACGCAGGCCGTCATCGCCGGCAAGATCTCGGCGGGCCACCTGGGCCAGACCGTCGTCTACGTGACCCTGCTGGTCAGCAGCGTGGCCGTGCTGGCCGAAGTCTGGGGCGACGTGCTGCGCGCGGCGGGTGCAACGGAGCGCCTCATCGAACTGATGGAGGCGCGGTCACCAGTGGCCGAGCCCGCTGCGCCGAAGGCCTTGACGGCCGCGCAGGGCGGCAGCCGCGTCGAGTTCGACGCCATCACCTTCAACTACCCCTCGCGGCCCGCCACGGCGGCGTTGGACCGGCTCAGCCTGAACATCGCGCCCGGCGAGACCGTCGCCCTGGTCGGCCCCAGCGGCGCCGGCAAGAGCACGGTGCTGCAACTGCTGCTGCGCTTTTACGACCCGCAGTCCGGCTCGATCCGGCTCAACGGCGTCGAGACCCGCGAACTGAGCCTCAAGGATCTGCGCGCCAACATCGGCCTGGTGCCGCAGGACAGCGTCATCTTCTCGACCTCGGCAATGGAGAACATCCGCTACGGTCGCCCAAGCGCGACGGACGAGGAGGTCATCGCCGCAGCCAAGGCCGCCTTTGCCGACGATTTCATCCGCGCCCTGCCCGAGGGCTATCAGAGCTTCCTCGGCGAGCGCGGCGTGCGCCTGTCCGGCGGCCAGCGCCAGCGCATCAGCATCGCCCGGGCCATGTTGAAGAACCCGCCGCTGCTGCTGCTGGACGAAGCGACGAGCGCGCTCGACGCCGAAAGCGAACGCGTCGTGCAGGCCGCACTGGAAGCGGCCATGCAGCACCGCACGACGCTGGTCATCGCTCACCGCCTGGCCACCATCCAGAAGGCTGATCG
>NZ_JBFULE010000384.1:0-4914 GCF_056400485.1 Roseateles sp. P5_B10 | reverse complement strand
CAAAGGCAGCGTGCGTGTCGGCGGCGACAAGTTCGACGAGGCCATCATCAACTACATCCGCCGCAATTACGGCATGTTGATCGGCGAGCCCACGGCCGAGGCGATCAAGAAGAATATCGGCAGCGCCTTCCCCGGCTCCGAGGTCAAGGAGATGGAGGTCAAGGGCCGCAATCTCTCCGAAGGCGTGCCGCGCAGCTTCACGATCTCCTCCAACGAGATCCTGGAAGCCCTGACCGATCCGCTGAACCAGATCGTTTCCGCCGTGAAGAACGCGCTGGAGCAGACGCCGCCCGAGCTGGGCGCCGACATCGCCGAACGCGGCATGATGCTGACCGGCGGCGGCGCACTGCTGCGCGACCTGGACCGCCTGCTGGGCGAGGAAACCGGCCTGCCGGTGCTGGTGGCCGAAGACCCGCTGACCTGCGTSGTGCGCGGYTGCGGCATGGCSCTSGAGCGCATGGAGCGCCTGGGCWCGATCTTCACGTCGGAGTGAACCGGCCTTCTTCCCACGCTGAAGCAATGCAACCACAGAGGCACAGAGGCACAGAGGCACGGAGAACAGACCGGCTCCGCATTTCCTCTGTGCCCCTGTGCCTCGGTCGTTGCGTTTATCGTCGCAACCGCCACTGTCGGCCTGACCTCGCGGCGCCATGCCCCTCGGCACACTAGACCGCACCCCCCCGCCGTTCTTCCGCCAGGGTCCGTCGGCGCTGACCAAGCTCGCGCTGTGTTCGGCGCTCGCGCTGCTGCTGATGGTGGCGGACGCGCGTTTCAAGCTCATGCAGCCGGTGCGCGGCGCCTATGCGCTGGTGCTGCACCCGGTGCAGCGCCTGCTGCTGACGCCGGTGGACGCCTGGGAGACGGCTGGCGACTACCTGCGCGGCACCAAGCGCGCCATGGAGGCCGAGGACCAGGCCAGGCGGCAGCTCAGCGCCCAGGCCGAGCGCCTGTCGCGCGCCCAGGCGCTGGAGGCCGAGAACGACCATCTGCGCAAGCTGCTGGGCCTCAAGCCCTCGCTGATTGCGCCCTCGATGCCTGCCGAGGTGCTGTTCGAAGCACCCGACCCCTTTTCGCGCCGTGTCGTCATCGACCGGGGTGCCACGCTGGGCGTGGTGGCTGGTTCGCCGGTCATCAATGAGGCCGGCGTGCTGGGGCAGGTAACGCGCGTCTACCCGCTGTCGGCCGAGGTCACGCTGCTGACCGACAAGGAGGCAGCCATCCCGCTGTTGAACGCCCGCACGCAGATGCGCAATGCCGCCGCCGGCCGCGCTGACGGATCGGGCATGGAATTGCGTTTCCTCGCCGCGAATGCCGATATCAAGGTCGGCGACCTGATGACGACCTCCGGCCTGGACGGCGTCTACCCGCCGGGCCTGCCGGTCGCCAAGGTCAGCGTCGTCGAGCGGCGCGGCGATTCCAGCTTCGCCCAGGTGCTGCTGGCACCCATTGCCCAGCCCGACAGCGCCCGCCACGTCCTCATCTTGCTGCCGCAGGACCGTCATCTGCCTGCCAAGAAGGAAGCGGAAGCGGCCGCCGCCGATGAAGCCGCCTCCGCCGCGGCCACCAAGGCCGCCGTGCGCGCCGCCAAGAAGGCCGAGCGTGCTGAAAGAGCCGCCGCCAAGGCTTCGGGAGCCTCCCAATGATCATGCCGCGCGCCGCCGACCAGCTGCTGCTGCCGGCCAACCCCTGGTTCATCGGCTTCACGCTGATCGTCGCGCTGATGATCGACATGGTGCCGGCCGGCCGGCTGGCGGCCTCGCCTGACGTGCTGGCCGTCGTGCTCGTGTTCTGGGGCGTGCACCAGCCCCGGCGCGTCGGCGTGTTGTGGGCCTTCATCTTCGGCCTGGCCATGGACGTGCACGACGGCGCCCTGCTCGGGCAGCATGCGCTGGCCTACAGCGGCCTGAGCTTCGGCGCCATCACGCTGCACCGCCGCCTGACCTGGTTCCCGCTGGGCGCCCAGGCCGTGCAGGTGCTGCCGCTGTTCTTCGGCGCCCATGCGCTGGCCTTGATCGTGCGGATGATCATCGGTGGCATGTGGCCAGGCTGGGGCGTGCTGCTGGCGCCGGTCTTCGAGGCGGCGCTGTGGCCCGTGGCCAGCTTCCTGCTGCTGGCACCGCAGCGCCGTGCGCCCGACCGCGACGCCCACCGGCCACTCTGAGCCGTGGTCGTCCTCAAGAACCTCCACCAGGAGCTGTCGCGCTTTCGGCTGCGCGTGCTGGCCGCGGGCGCCTTCGTGCTGTTCTGCTTCGGCCTGCTGGTCGCGCGCCTGCTGTGGTTGCAGGTGGTGCAGTACGACAGCTTCGCCGAGCGCGCCGAGTCCAACCGTATCGCCGTCGTGCCCATCGTGCCCAACCGCGGCCTGATCAAGGACCGCAACGGCGTCGTGCTGGCGAGCAACTACTCGGCCTACACGCTGGAAATCAACCCCGAGAAGGTCGTCGATCTGGACGCCACCATCGAGGCCCTGGGTCAGGTCATCGAGGTCCAGGCCCGCGACAAGCGCCGCTTCAAGCGCCTGCTGGAAGAAACCAAGCACACCGACTCGCTGCCCATCCGCACCAAGCTGACGGACGAAGAGGTCGCCCGCTTCACGGCCCAACGCTTTCGCTTTCCCGGCGTGGAGATCAAGGCGCGGCTGTTCCGCTCCTATCCCCTGGGCGAGGTTGGCGCCCACCTGATCGGCTATATCGGCCGCATCAACCAGGCCGAGAAGAAGGCCATGGACGATTGGGAAGAAGAAGACCTCGCCAACTACCGCGGCACCGAGTACATCGGCAAGCTGGGCCTGGAACAGGCCTATGAGAAGGAGCTGCACGGCGCGACCGGTTTCGAGCAGGTGGAGACGAGCGCAGGCGGCCGCGCCGTGCGGCGCCTTGCCCACAAGCCGCCGACGCCCGGCAACACGCTGAACCTGTCCATCGACATCAAGCTGCAGGCGCTGGTGGAGCGGCTCTTCGGCGAGCGCCGCGGCGCGCTGGTCGCCATCGATCCGCGCAACGGCGAGGTACTGGCTTTCGTCTCCAAGCCGACCTTCGACCCCAACCTCTTCGTCGACGGCATCGACGCCGACTCCTGGCGCGACCTCAACGAGGACATCGACAAGCCGCTGCTGAACCGGGCCCTGCGCGGCACCTACCCGCCGGGTTCGACGTTCAAGCCGCTGATGGCCATGGCGGCGCTGAACAGTGGCAAGCGCTCGCCCAGCACGGTCATCATCGACAACCTGACCTACAGCTTCGGCGGCCGCACCTTCGGCAGCCCCGAGACCGATCGCGCCGGCCCCAAGGACATGCGCCTGGCCATCGTCAGCTCGTCCAACGTCTATTTCTACAGCCTGGCCAACGAGATGGGCGTGGACCTGATCCACGACCAGCTGGAGCCCTTCGGCCTGGGCCGCAAGACCGAGATCGACGTGCAGGGCGAGGTCACCGGCGTCCTGCCCTCTCAGGACTGGAAGCGCCGCTACTTCGCCAGGAGCCCGGCGAATCAGAAGTGGTTCCCCGGCGAGACCATCTCGCTGGGCATCGGCCAGGGCTACAACAGCTTCACCATGCTGCAGATGGCCACGGCCTACTCGACCATCGCTTCCGGCGGCCAGCGCTACAAGCCGCGCCTGGTGCGCGAGATCGAGGACGTGGTGAAGCACGAGCAGCGCCGCATCGCCAGCGATGCGCTGCCCGCGCTGCCGCTGAAGCCCGCCGACGTCGCCGTCATCCAGAACGCGATGAACGGCGTGACGCTGGAGGGCACGTCGCGCCAGGTTTTCCTGGGCGCGGGCTACCAGAGCGGCGGCAAGACCGGCACGGCTCAGGCCGTCGGCTTGAAGGCCGGCGAGAAGTACAGCAGCATCAAGGCGGACGAGCGCAAGCGCGACCATTCGCTCTACGTCGCCTTCGCGCCGGTGGACAACCCGACGGTGGCCCTGGCCGTCATCGTCGAGAACGCCGGCTGGGGATCTTCCTCCGCTGCGCCGATTGCGCGCCGCGTATTCGACTATCTGCTGCTGGGCCAGTACCCCAGCGACGAAGACATTGCCAAGACGCAGCTGGGCCAGACCTTTGCCCCCATCGGCACACCACGCAAGGTGGCGGACGTGCCACTGTCCGGCTGGCAGCCGATAGCGCCCTCGGTCTCGGCCTCCGCAGCTTCGGCGCCCCCCGCACCCGCCTCGGGAGCCTCGCGATGACCGTCATCGAACGCCCGCCCCTGTGGCAACGCCTCAAGCCCTGGCTCAGCGGCTTCGACATCCCGCTGCTGCTCGCCGTGCTGTGGATGTGCGGCTGGGGCCTGCTGTGCATGTACTCGGCCGGCTACGACCACGGCACGCGCTTTGCCGACCATGCCCGCAACATGGTGCTGGCACTGGGGCTGATGTTCATCGTCGCCCAGGTGCCGCCGCAAAAGCTGATGGCCCTGGCCATCCCGCTGTACACGATCGGCGTGATGCTGCTGATCGCGACTGCCCTGTTCGGTGTCACGAAGAAGGGGGCCACGCGCTGGCTCAGCATCGGCGTCACGCAGATCCAGCCGTCCGAGCTGCTCAAGCTGGCGACGCCGCTGATGCTGGCCTGGTGGTTCCAGAAACGCGAGGGCCTGCTGCGCTGGCCCGACTTCATCGCCGCCTTCGCGTTGCTGCTCGTGCCCTTTTTGCTGATCGCCAAGCAGCCCGACCTGGGCACCGGCATCCTGGTGCTGGCGGCCGGCCTTTACGTGATCTTCTTCGCCGGCCTGCCGTGGAAGCTCATCGTGCCGGCCCTGGTGCTGGGCGCCGCCGGCGCGACCGCCCTGGTGCTCAGCGAGGACGCCATCTGCCAGCCCGACCTGAAATGGCCGGTGCTCAAGGAGTACCAGAAACACCGCATCTGCACGCTGCTGGACCCGTCAAAGGACCCGCTGGGCAAGGGCTTTCAC
>NZ_JBFULE010000383.1:0-4931 GCF_056400485.1 Roseateles sp. P5_B10 | reverse complement strand
AGGACGACGAGCAGCACCAGGTCGGCGACCAGATAGCTGCCGCCGCTGTTCATGCTGTCGAAGGTGTCCCAGAGGTCGAAGACGCCGGTCCTGCGGAAGCGCCAGGCCTCCATCGCGATGAAGACGCCGAAGATGGGCGACAGCAGGACCAGCGTCAGATCGCGCCAGTCGCCATGGCGGTGGTAGAGGTCGAGCAGCCAGTCCATGCCGCTATGTTGATCCGAAACGGCCAGGATTTCTTGACGGCAAAACCCGGGTTTTTGACGGATCGCGCCACGCCTGGGGAGATCACGCAGAGGACGGTGGTCGGCGCTGCTGCATCATCGACCGGCCATGGATGAAACCCGCGTCGCCGCCAGCTATGTCCAGCTGCTCTTCGAGCACATGGGCGCGCTCGGCCGCGCCGACGCCCTTGGCACACCGCCGGCGCCGGCCGAGACCTTTGTCGCGCTGCGCCGCTGGCAGGCGCTGCTCGAGCGGGCACGCGACCTCGACCCCGGCCCGAAGTCGACCTTCTCGCTGCGCCTGGCGCGCGGCATCGCGCCGCGACACTTCGGCGTCGTCGGCTTCGCGGCGCTGGCCTGCGGTACCTTGGGCGAGGCCCTGTTGCGGCTGGAGCGCTATCACCGCTCGGTCTATGACGTGAACATCGCCCAGGTCCACCCCTGCCTCGAGGGCATCTGCATCGAATGGGGCGTGGAGCGCGGCCGCCCCGGCGCCCTGGTCGACGAGACCGCCATCGCGGCCCTGGTGCAGCTGACGCGTGAGTTCACGGGCAGGCCGGTGCGCGCACTGGCGGTGGACTTCGTCAACCGCCGCCCGGCCGATGTGCGGCCCTACGAGGACTTCTTCGGCGGCCCGGTGCGCTTCGATCAGCCCAGCACACGCCTTGTGCTGGCGCTGCGCGACCTCGCCCTGCCCTTGCGCGGCGCCGACGCGGCCCTGCTGGCGCTGCTCGACGATCAAGCCGAACGCCTGCTGCAGGAGGTGGCTGCCATCAGCGAGCCGGTCGGCGTCTGGCGCCAGGCCCTGGTCGGCCTGATCCGCAGTGGCCGCACCCAGCTGCCCGATCTGGCGCTCAGCCTGCAGATGAGCCCGCGCAGCCTGCAGCGGCGGCTGGCCGAACAGGGCCAGAGCTTCCAGGCCCTGCTGTCGCAGACTCGCCAGCAACTGGCCGAGGCCTATCTGCGCGACCCCGGCGTCGAGCTGGCCGAGGTGGCTCTGCTGCTCGGCTATTCCGAGCAAAGCGCCTTCACGCGCGCCTTCCGGCAGTGGACAGGCCAGGCGCCGCTGCAGTGGCGCAGACAGCATTCACGATGAACCTGGCTCCCCAAACCGTCGTCACCCATGGCGCGCCGGCCATGGGCCGCTATGCCGGCCGCATATCGCGCATCGATTGGTCACCCATGCGTGAGCGCCGCTCCTGGCTCTGGCACAAGCTGCATCACAAGCGCTGGCATTACGTTGGCCTGGGCAATGAGCAGCTCTTCATCGGCGTCGCCATCGTCCACCTCGGCTGGACCTGCACGGCTTTCGCCTACCTCTTCGACCGTCGCCGCCGCACCTTGCTGGCCAACTGGCGCCAGGACGGCCTGCCGGGATTGCAGGCCGGTGTATCCGACGCGCCGCTCGCCGGCGCCCGCACCTGGTTCCGCGGCCCAGGCGCGCGTCTGACGCTCTGCCACGAGCCGGACGACAGCCTGCGCCTCACGGTCGCCACGCGCGCGCTGCGCATCCAGGCCCGCCTGGACCTCGGCCGCATGGCGCCGCCGCTGCTGGCCATCGGCCCGGTCGACGGCGGCATCGTCCATGCGACGCAAAAGACCACAGCCCTGCCCGTGCAAGGCTGGGCCGAGGCCGAGGGCCATCATTTCGGCCTGGATGGCGCCTGGGCGGCGGTCGACGCGTCCAATGGCCTGCTCGCCCGCGACACCGCCTGGCGCTGGGCCAGCGCCCACCGCGCCGACGCCGGCTTCAATCTGCAGCAGGGCTATTTCGGCGGGCAGGAGAACGTGCTGTGGCTGGACGGCATGCCGATCGCGCTGGCCGGCGCCCATTTCGACTTCGACCCCACCCAGCCGTTGCGGCCGTGGCGGGTGCACACCGACGACGGCCTGCTCGACCTGGTCTTCACGCCTGAAGGCGCACGTGCCGAGGACCGTGACCTCCTTGTCGCCGCCAGCCACTACGTTCAGCCCATCGGCTGCTTCGCCGGCACGGTGCGGGCCGGTGCCGGCGCACCGGCGCGCCGCATCGACGGCCTGCTGGGCGTGACCGAGGACCACCGCTCCCGCTGGTGATACGTCACGCTCGGGCTCGGCAGGTCGGTTCAAAGACCGGGGCGGGTCGATACAGTCATGGCGCATCTCCAGTCGCCCCCCACGTGCCCCACGCCACCACACCCACACGCAACCTCGCGGCCGGCATTGCGCTGACCGTGGCACTGGTGCTGGCGCAGGCCTGGCTGCCCGAGCGCAGCATCGACCTCGCGGCCCCCGGTGCGGTGAGCAACCTGTTCCTGATCACCGCGGGCGACGCACCGGGCGARCCCCCCGTGCAGTGGGTCGATTTCGAACGCCGCCGCTGGGTTTGCCGCTATCCCGCGAACAGCCCTTCGCAATCGTGTGGCATCACCCTCGTGCTGAGCGGCGATGACCCGGCCCGCGGCAGGAACCTGAGCGGATTCGACAACCTGGAGATGGACCTGGCCTACCAGGGCAGTGCCGCTCATCTGCGCGTGGCCCTGCGCAATTTCGACCCGCGCTTCTCCAAGCTGACCGACGGCAACAGCTCCCGCATGCAGTCGATCAACCTGAGGGGGCGCGATGTCACCGGGCCGGTCACCCTTGAACTTTCCGAGCTGACCGTGCCCGAGTGGTGGATCACGCAGTTCGACCTGCCGCGCGAGTTCAACCGGCCCAGTGTCGAGAACGTGACGTCCCTGTCCATCGACGTGGCGGACGGCCTCGCCGGCCAGAACCACGAGCTGGAGCTGCGCCATCTCACGCTCAAGGGGCCGTGGATCGCCCGCGACACCCTCTACCTCGGCCTGCTCTGCGCCTGGCTGCTGGCGGCCGGCACCGTGGTGGGCCGGCACTGGCGCGCGCTGCGGCGCAGCCATCTGCGCCAGCAGCGCGAGATCGACGCGTTGACGGCACGCACCCGCCTGCTGCGCGTCGAGCAGGACAAGCTGCGCCGCCTGGCCACCATCGACGAGTTGACCGGGGTGCTCAACCGGCGCGGGCTGGAGTCAGCGCTGGAGGACTTCGAGGCCGAATCGGCCGGCGTGGCGCTCGTGCTGCTCGACATCGACCACTTCAAGCACATCAACGACCGCTGGGGCCACCCCGTCGGCGACGAGGTGCTGCGCCGCATGGCCGCCATCGTGTCGGCCAATCTGCGCACGAGTGACGTCATCGGTCGCTGGGGCGGCGAGGAGTTCCTCGTCGCCTGCCAGGGCCGCCATGCCGACGACGCGGTGCGGCTGGCGGAGAAGCTGCGCGATGCCGTGCAACGCGGCAACTTCGACGCCAAGGGCCGTTTCGGCATCACGGCGAGTTTCGGCGTTGCGCTGGCACCGCCCGGGGCGTCGACCCACCGCGCCTTCAAGCGGGCCGACGCGGCCCTCTACCGCGCCAAGGCCGCCGGTCGCAACCGCGTCGAACTCGACACCGCGCACGACGCCGTCACCACGCTCTGAGCGTGGCGGGCGCCGCGCACGACGCTCAGTGCACGACGCGACCGAACGAGAACTCGCCGCCTTCGACCTGCACCGGGATCACATCCTTCGGGCCGAAGCGCCCCTGGAGGATGAGCTTGGACAGCGGGTTCTCGACGCGCTGCTGGATGGCTCGCTTCAGCGGCCGGGCGCCGAAGACGGGGTCGAAGCCGACCTTGGCCAGTTCGTTCAGCGCCGCCTCGCTGATGTCCAGCTTCATCTCCATCTTTTCCAGGCGCGCCTCGAGCAGCCGCAGTTGGATGCGGGCGATGGACTTGATGTGGTCGGCGCCCAGCGCGTGGAAGATGACCGTCTCGTCGATGCGGTTCAGGAACTCGGGCCGGAAGTGGGCCTTGACCTCGCCCCACACGGCCTCGCGGATGACCTCGTCCTTCTCACCCGACAACGCCATGATGTGCTGGGAGCCGAGGTTTGATGTCATCACGATGACGGTGTTCTTGAAGTCCACCGTGCGGCCTTGGCCGTCGGTCAGGCGGCCATCATCCAGCACCTGCAGCAGCACGTTGAACACGTCCGGGTGGGCCTTCTCGACCTCGTCGAGCAGCAGCACGGAGTAGGGTTTGCGGCGCACGGCCTCGGTCAGSSTGCCGCCTTCTYCGTAGCCGACATAGCCGGGAGGCGCACCAATGAGACGGCTCACCGAATGCTTCTCCATGAATTCGCTCATGTCGATGCGCACCATGTGGTCGTCACTGTCGAACAGGAAGCCGGCCAGCGCCTTGCACAGCTCGGTCTTGCCAACGCCGGTGGGGCCGAGGAACAGGAAGCTGCCCAGCGGCCGGTTCGGATCGCTCAGGCCGGCGCGTGAGCGGCGGATGGCGTCGGACACGGCCTGGATGGCCTCGTCCTGGCCGATGACGCGATCGTGCAGCTTGGCTTCCATCTGCAGCAGCTTCTCGCGCTCGCCCTGCATCAGCTTGGAGACCGGAATGCCGGTAGAGCGCGCCACGACCTCGGCGATCTCCTCGGCACCCACCAGCGTGCGCAGCAGTTGCGGCCTGTTGGTGCCGGCCTTGCCGGCCTCCTTGGCCTGGGCCTCCTTGAGCTGCTTCTCCAGCTCGGGGAGCTTGCCGTACTGCAACTCGGCAACCTTGTTGAAGTCGCCCTTGCGCTTCCATTCCTCGATGTGCTGGCGGGCGCGATCGATCTCTTCCTTGACGTGGGCCGAGCCCTGGGCCTGGGCCTTCTCGGC
>NZ_JBFULE010000382.1:0-4955 GCF_056400485.1 Roseateles sp. P5_B10 | reverse complement strand
GTCCAGCGGCTTGCGGGTGATGATGTTCACCGAACCTGCCGTGCCGCCTTCCACCAGGGACGCTTCGGCGCTCTTGCGCACTTCCACGCGGCTGACGAGTTCGGAGGGCAGCAGCGAGTAGCTCACGCTGCGGCCGACGCCGGCGCCGGTCTGGTCCAGCACGAACCAGTCGCCGTTGGCGATGCCGTGGCTGTCGAGCAGCGTCTGCGTCAGGCTGGGGTTGGTGCCGCGCAGGCCCACGCGGTCGCGCTCGTCGAAACCGCCGGAACCGCCGGCCGGGCTGTTCAGGATGGTGACGCCAGGCACGCGGGCCAGCGAGTCGGCCACGTTCTTGTCGGGCATCTTGCCGATGTCTTCGGCGGAGATGACGTCGATGTGGGCGTCGGCATTGCGTTTGACGCTCAGCGACTTTTCCTGCGACGCACGGATACCGGTGATGGTGACCGTGTCCAGTTGCTGGGGAGCCGGGGCTTGCTGCGCCATGGCGGCGCCGCTGGCGCCAAGCAAAGCGATGAGTACCGCCTGCGAGATGGGAGTCTGCTTGACCTTCATATGCTGTTCCTCGTTGTGGCCAATGAATTGGGGCGGCGGTGACTGCTTCGGGTGCGTTGCATACCACCTTCGGTCCGGTTGATGCCTTGTTTGCCCTCAAAAGCGCATCCAACCAGTGCCATGCCACTGTAACGATTGATAACGCCACTTTGCTACCAATTTTTACTGGGGGGTTTCCCGAGTGGTGGCGGCAAAGTGTCTGCTCATTGGGTGGCGCCCTCTCTGGGGCGACCAATCTAGCGGATCAAATTGGTGCTTAATTGGTATCTTTGCGCGTATAAAACTGTTGCGCTTGGGCGACGCGACCCTTGTGCAAGTCGTAAGAAGGCGCCCGGCAGTGCTCGCCAGCTGGTAGCTGGGTGGCCTTGATCTGGTTTTGTATTGGTCCGAGGCGAGGCGACGCCTGGGTGCCGTGGCGAGGCTGGGCGTCGCCAGGGAAGGCGAGATGAGCGGAGCGCCAGGGGAATCGTCCCGGGCCACGTTTTCGCGCTCTTTGTCTCTGGCTTCTTCGTGAGGCGGCTGTTGCGCCCCATTTGCCCTGTGCTATAGTTGCGGGCTTGCCTCAGGAGGGGTGGCCGAGTGGTTAAAGGCAGCAGACTGTAAATCTGCCCGCATAGCGTACGCTGGTTCGAATCCAGCCTCCTCCACCAAAACTGCCGTTGCTGGCGGTTGCGGCAGGGCTCCCAGAGCGGGAGTAGTTCAATGGTAGAACCTTAGCCTTCCAAGCTAATGACACGGGTTCGATTCCCGTTTCCCGCTCCAATCCGGGCGGTTTGGTTGGTCAGCGTCGACACCGGTTTGCCGGCCAGTTCATCTGGCGTCAAACCCGTGCCGATGCCCTTGTGGCTCAGTGGTAGAGCACTCCMTTGGTAAKGGAGAGGTCACGCGTTCGATCCGCGTCAAGGGCACCACAGATTTTCTCTTTTTCTACTCGTTTCAACGGGTTCGCCTCAGGAGCGCAAGATGGCAAAAGGCAAGTTTGAACGGACCAAGCCGCACGTGAACGTGGGCACGATTGGCCACGTTGACCACGGCAAGACCACGCTGACCGCGGCAATCGCGACCGTGCTGTCCAAGAAGTTCGGCGGCGAGGCCAAGGCCTACGACCAGATCGACGCAGCGCCTGAAGAAAAGGCCCGCGGCATCACGATCAACACCGCCCACGTCGAGTACGAGACGGCCAACCGCCACTACGCGCACGTTGACTGCCCCGGCCACGCCGACTACGTCAAGAACATGATCACCGGTGCCGCCCAGATGGACGGCGCCATCCTGGTGTGCTCGGCCGCTGACGGCCCGATGCCCCAGACCCGCGAGCACATCCTGCTGGCTCGTCAGGTCGGCGTGAAGTTCATCATCGTCTTCCTGAACAAGTGCGACATGGTCGACGACGCCGAGCTGCTCGAGCTGGTCGAAATGGAAGTGCGCGAGCTCCTGTCCAAGTACGACTTCCCCGGCGACGACACCCCCATCATCAAGGGTTCGGCCAAGCTGGCGCTGGAAGGCGACACGGGCGACCTGGGCGARCAAGCCATCATGCGYCTGGCYGAYGCSYTGGACAMCTACATCCCCCAGCCGGACCGTGCCATCGACGGCGCCTTCCTGCTGCCGGTTGAAGACGTCTTCTCGATCTCCGGCCGCGGCACCGTCGTGACCGGTCGCGTCGAGCGCGGCATCATCAAGGTCGGYGAAGAAATCGAAATCGTCGGYATCCGCGAMGTSCAGAAGACCACSGTCACSGGCGTSGAAATGTTCCGCAAGCTGCTGGACCAAGGTCAAGCRGGCGACAACGTCGGCATCCTGCTGCGCGGCACCAAGCGTGAAGACGTCGAGCGCGGCCARGTGCTGGCCAAGCCCGGCTCGATCAAGCCGCACACCCACTTCACGGCMGARATCTAYGTYYTGTCCAAGGAAGAGGGCGGCCGCCACACGCCGTTCTTCAACAACTACCGTCCCCAGTTCTACTTCCGTACCACGGACGTGACCGGTGCSGTGGAGYTGCCSAAGGACAAGGAAATGGTCATGCCYGGCGACAACGTCGGCATCACCGTGAAGCTGATCGCACCGATCGCGATGGAAACCGGCCTGCGCTTCGCCATCCGTGAAGGCGGTCGTACCGTCGGCTCGGGCGTCGTCGCCACGATCCTCGCGTAAGTTTTTCAAGGCCACAGGGGCATAGCTCAATTGGCAGAGCGTCGGTCTCCAAAACCGAAGGTTGGGGGTTCGAGACCCTCTGCCCCTGCCAACAGTCGCTGATCACGACGGTTGGTTTCCTGGCAACAAGCATCGGCCCGCGAGAGAGATCTCGGCGGGCCTTGCTGCTGATGGCGACAAACCTTGGCAGCGTCTGACAGCCGCTTCAAAGCGGCGCGTGAAAGTGAAGTGATGGCGAATCCTCCCCAAGTCGAGACCGTGACCAGCGGCGCCGACAAGGCCAAGCTGGCCGTTGCGGTACTGCTGCTGATTGGCGCGCTGGCGGCCTACTACGGCCTGTCCAAGCAAGGCCCGCTGGCGCAGTGGGCCTCGCTGCTCGTGTTGTTGGCCGCCGGCGTGGCGGCTTTCTTTACGTCTGAACACGGCAAAGCGCTGATCGCCTACGGCCGCGACTCGACGCGTGAAGTCAAGAAGGTGGTCTGGCCGACCCGCAAGGAAGCGACCCAGATGACGGGCTATGTGTTTGCCTTCGTCGTCGTCATGGCGCTCTTCCTGTGGATGACGGACAAGACGTTGGAATGGGTGCTGTACGACCTGATCCTGGGCTGGAAGCGCTGATCGCAAGGAATCTTGATGTCTGAAGAACAAGTCGTCACGACCGAAGCCCCGACGGGGCTGCCCAAGCGCTGGTATGTCGTTCATGCCTACTCGGGCATGGAAAAGGCTGTCGAACGCAACCTGCGCGAGCGCATTGACCGCGCCGGCATGCAGGACAAGTTCGGCCGCATCCTGGTGCCAACCGAAGAAGTCGTCGAGCTGAAGAACGGCAAGAAAGCCGTCACCGAGCGCCGCTTCTTCCCGGGCTATGTGCTGGTGGAAATGGCGATGGACGACGAGTCCTGGCATCTGGTCAAGCACACGTCCAAGGTGACGGGCTTTGTGGGCGGCGCAAAGAACCGCCCGGCCCCGATCTCGGAGGCCGAGGTCATGAAGATCGTCAACCAAATGCAGGAAGGCGTCGAGAAGCCACGGCCCAAGGTCGAGTGGACGGTCGGCGAGGTCGTGCGCGTCAAGGAAGGCCCCTTCACCGACTTCAACGGCTCGGTCGAAGAGGTCAACTACGACAAGTCCAAGGTGCGTGTGTCGGTCACGATCTTCGGCCGCGCGACGCCGGTGGAACTGGACTTCTCGCAGGTCGAAAAAGTTTGACGACGCGTCGTCAAACTTTTCGCCGCTGCCCGCAGGGCTAAGGCAAAAGGTCCGACGCGCACCTCTGACGTCCAAGTGAAGGGCTGCATAGCCTGAAATTTGAGCAGCAGAGTAGAATCCTGGGTTCGGCCGGCGTCCCCTAACGTCGACCCGTGATCAGTCTGCAACGAGAGGCGGACAAGAGGAGCAAAGGTAAGGACTTCGGTCCGAGTCCGATGCGCTAGCACTCAGGTGTTCAGGCTTGCCGCCCGGGCACTGGATTGGAGAAAACATGGCAAAGAAGATTGTCGGCTTCATCAAGCTGCAAATTCCGGCCGGCAAGGCCAACCCTTCGCCCCCGGTGGGTCCCGCGCTTGGTCAGCGYGGYYTGAACATCATGGAATTCTGCAARGCGTTCAACGCSCAGACTTCGGCTGGTGGCTTCGAGCCCGGCATGAAGCTGCCGGTGGTCATCACCGCGTTCGCAGACAAGAGCTTCACCTTCGTCATCAAGTCGCCCCCGGCGACCGTGTTGATCAAGAAGGCCGCGAAGATCGAGAAGGGCTCGCAGCGCCCCCACCTGGATAAGGTCGGCAAGYTGACCCGCGCCCAGTTGGAAGAGATCGCAACGATCAAGACCAAGGACCTGACGGCCGCCAGCATGGACGCCGCAGTCAAGACCATCGCCGGCTCCGCCCGCTCGATGGGCATCATCGTGGAAGGGGTCTGACATGGCCAAGCTCACCAAGAAGCAAAAGGCGCTGGCTGGCAAGGTCGAGTCGACCAAGCTGTACGCGCTGACCGAAGCCCTGGACCTGGTCAAGAGCCTGGCCTCGGCCAAGTTCGATGAATCTATCGACGTCGCCGTTCAGCTCGGCATCGATGCCAAGAAGTCGGACCAGGTCGTTCGTGGCGCCGTCGTGCTGCCCAACGGCACCGGCAAGACCAAGCGCGTCGCCGTGTTCGCCCAAGGTGCCAAGGCTGATGAAGCCCGCGCCGCCGGCGCCGACGTCGTCGGCATGGAAGACCTGGCCGAGCGCGTCAAGGCGGGCGACATGCCC
>NZ_JBFULE010000381.1:0-4977 GCF_056400485.1 Roseateles sp. P5_B10 | reverse complement strand
GGGTTGCCCTTGCCGTTACCCATCCGAACTTCGGCAGGCTTTTGCGAGATGGGCTTGTCCGGGAACACGCGGATGAAGATTCGACCACCGCGCTTGATGTGGCGCGAGATCGCGCGGCGAGCCGCTTCGATCTGGCGGGCCGTCAGACGGCCGCGCTCGGTGGCCTTGAGGCCGAAATCACCGAAAGACACCGCAGCACCTCGGGTCGCAACACCCGTGTTGCGGCCCTTCTGCTCCTTGCGGTATTTACGACGAGCGGGTTGCAGCATGCTTATTCTCCTTTGGCCTCACCACCGGCTGCGGGGACCTTGCGGACTACGCGCTTGGCGGCGGGCTTGGCTGCGTCACCCGTGGGGGCGGCGGCAGCGGGCTGATCTGCTCCGTCACGCGAGCCACGGTCGCCACCCGGACGGCCACGGCCACCAGGAGCGCCCGGACGGGCGTTACGGCGCGGGCGACGATCGTCTTCGGCGCCTGCGGGGGTGTTGATGACCGGAGCCTCGCCATTGGCAAGACGGTCACCGCGGTAGACCCAGACCTTGACGCCGATGACGCCGTAGGTGGTCTTGGCTTCGGAGAAGCCGTAGTCGATGTCGGCCTTCAGGGTGTGCAGGGGCACACGACCTTCGCGATACCACTCGGTACGAGCGATTTCGATGCCGTTCAGACGACCAGCGCTCATGATCTTGATGCCCTGGGCACCCAGACGCATCGCGTTCTGCATCGCGCGCTTCATGGCGCGGCGGAACATGATGCGCTTCTCGAGCTGCTGGGTGATCGAGTCGGCGATCAGCTGAGCATCGACTTCGGGCTTGCGCACTTCTTCGATGTTGACAGCGACGGGCACGCCCAGACGCTTGGTCAGTTCAGCCTTCAGCGCTTCGATGTCCTCGCCCTTCTTGCCGATCACGACGCCCGGGCGAGCCGAGTAGATCGTGATGCGTGCGTTCTTGGCGGGGCGCTCGATCAGGATGCGCGAAACGGCAGCATTCTTGAGCTTGGCCTTCAGGTACTCGCGAACACGCAGATCTTCGGCCAGCATCGTGGCGAAGTTCTGATTGTTCGCATACCAGCGCGAAGCCCAGTTACGGGTGACAGGAAGGCGAAAGCCAACCGGATGGATTTTCTGTCCCATAGTCTTCTTGCGCCKTAGTTGCCGACAGCCACAAAGATGTGGCAGGTGGGCTTGCTGATGCGGTTGCCGCGACCCTTGGCGCGAGCCGAGAAGCGCTTCAGCGTGGCACCCTGCTCGACGTAGATCGAGGTGACCTTGAGTTCATCAATGTCAGCGCCGTCGTTGTGCTCGGCGTTGGCGATGGCGCTTTCCAGCGCCTTCTTGATGATGACGGCCGCCTTCTTCTGGGTGAATTCCAGGATGTTGAGGGCGTGGTCCACCTTCTTGCCGCGGATCAGGTCAGCCACGAGGCGACCCTTGTCACACGAGAGGCGAACGCCGCGAACGATTGCTTTGGTTTCCATCGTCGGCATCCTTACTTCTTCCCGGCCTTCTTGTCGGCCGGATGGCCTTTGAAGGTGCGGGTCAGTGCGAATTCACCCAGCTTGTGGCCGACCATCTGGTCAGACACATAAACCGGCACGTGCTGCTTGCCGTTGTGCACGGCGATCGTCAGACCGATGAACTCGGGCAGGATCGTCGAGCGGCGCGACCAAGTCTTGATGGGCTTCTTGTCTTTAATGGCAACAGCCTTGTCGACCTTGGCCATCAGATGGTGGTCAACGAAGGGGCCCTTCTTCAGCGAACGGGTCATGGCCTAGCCCTTACTTCTTGCGACGCGAGACGATGAACGTCTGCGTGCGCTTGTTGTTGCGAGTGCGGTAGCCCTTCGTCAGGGTGTTCCACGGCGACACAGGGACCTGGCCCTCGCCGGTGCGGCCTTCGCCACCACCGTGCGGGTGATCCACCGGGTTCATCGCCACACCGCGAACGGTCGGACGGATACCCTTCCAGCGGATCGCGCCGGCCTTGCCGTACTGGCGCAGGCTGTGCTCTTCGTTGCTCACTTCACCGATGGTGGCGCGGCAGTCGACGTGCACGCGGCGGACTTCGCCGGAGCGCAGACGGATCTGGGCGTAAACGCCTTCGCGAGCCATCAGGACCGCAGACGTGCCGGCCGAACGGATCATCTGGGCACCCTTGCCAGGCTGCAGCTCGATGCAGTGAATCGTCGAGCCCACCGGGATGTTGCGGATCGGCAGCGTGTTGCCAGCCTTGATCGGGGCTTCCGCGCCGCTCAGGATGGTCGAACCCACTTCCAGACCGCGCGGAGCGATCACGTAGCGGCGTTCGCCGTCGGCGTACACCACCAGCGCAATGTGGGCGGTGCGGTTCGGGTCGTACTCGATGGTCTCGACCTTGGCCGGAATGCCGTCCTTGTTGCGCTTGAAGTCGACCACGCGGTAGTGGTGCTTGTGACCACCGCCCTTGTGGCGAATCGTGATGTGACCGTTGTTGTTGCGGCCCGAATTCTGGATTTGCGGCTCAAGCAAAGCTGCATGGGGCGCGCCCTTGTGCAGGTGCTTGTGCACCACCTTGACGACGCCACGGCGACCGGGCGAGGTAGGTTTGACTTTGACGATGGCCATTTACGCGGCCTCCCCGGAGAAATTGAGCTCTTGACCGGCCTTGAGGGCCACATAGGCCTTCTTGACGTGGTCACGGCGGCCGGCACGGCCACCAAAGCGCTTCGTCTTGCCCTTGACCTGGACGACGTTGACCGACTCGACCTCGACCTTGAACATCAGTTCAACAGCGGCCTTGATTTCGGGCTTGGTGGCGTCGCGCAGGACCTTGAACAGGACCTGGTTGTGCTTCTCGGCAACTTGCGTGGCCTTTTCGGACACGATGGGCGCGAGCAGCACGGAGGCCAGACGGCCTTCGGAATACTTGGGGGCGCTCATGCCAGCATCTCCTTGAGTTGCTCGACCGCAGCCTTGGTCACCAGCACCTTCTTGTAGAAGACCAGCGACAGGGGGTCGGCGTAGCGCGGCTCGACGACCAGCACATTGGCCAGGTTGCGCGAAGCCAGCAGCAGGTTGTCATCCACGACATCGGAGATGACCAGCACCGAGTCCAGGCCCATGGCCTTGAACTTGGCGGCCAGCAGCTTGGTCTTGGGGGCTTCGATCGAGATCGAATCCACCACGGCCAGGCGGCCTTCGCGGGCCAGCTGCGACAGGATCGCAGCCATGCCGGCGCGGTACATCTTCTTGTTCAGCTTGTGCGAGAAGTTCTCGTCAGGCATGTTCGGGAAGATGCGACCGCCCCCGCGCCACAGCGGCGACGAGGTCATACCGGCGCGAGCGCGGCCGGTGCCCTTCTGGCGGAAAGGCTTCTTGGTCGAGTGATGAACCTGTTCACGGTCCTTCTGGGCACGAGTGCCTTGGCGGGCGTTGGCCTGGAAGGCCACGACCACCTGGTGCACCAGGGCTTCGTTGTAGTCGCGAGCGAAGATGGTGTCAGGCGCTTCCACCTTGGCGGTGGCCTGACCCTGCTCGTTCAGGAGCTCGAGCTGCATCAGTTGGCTCCCTTCTTGACTTTGACCTTGACGGCCGGGCGAACGACGATGTGGCCGTTCTTGGAACCCGGGACCGCGCCGCGGACCAGCAGCAGTTGACGGGCTTCGTCAACGCGCACGATGTCCAGGTTCTGCGTGGTGCAGGTTTCGTCGCCCATGTGGCCGGTCATCTTCTTGCCCGGGAACACACGGCCCGGGTCTTGCGCCATCGAGATCGAGCCCGGCACGTTGTGCGAACGGCTGTTACCGTGCGACGCGCGCTGCGAGCTGAAGTTGTGGCGCTTGATGGTGCCCGCAAAGCCCTTGCCGATGGACGTGCCCTGCACGTCGACCAGCTGGCCGGCGGCGAACAACGTCACCGGAACGGTCGCGCCAGCTTGGTACTGGGCTGCGACGTCGGCTTCGACGCGGAATTCCTTGAGGATTTCACCGGCTTCGACACCTGCCTTGGCAAGGTGGCCGGCTTCAGGCTTGGTGACGCGCGAAGCTTTGCGCGTACCGAACGCCACTTGAATGGCGCTGTAGCCGTCGGTCTCTTGGGTCTTGACCTGGGTCACGCGGTTGTTGGACACGTCCAGCACCGTCACAGGGATGGCATCGCCATCGTCCGTGAAGATGCGCATCATGCCCACCTTGCGGCCCAGCAAACCGAGACGGTTGCTCAGACTCATGTTTTTCTCCAGCCCCGTCGGCTCACGCCTCGGAAGCTATTGCGAACACCCGACATCGATTGGCCGGGCTGACTTGTGCAGGATCTCTTGCGAAACACCGCGCGAATATCCGAGCAGGCATAGGCCAACCCGGAAAAGCTGGTGAGTATAGCCTGCGGGGTTGCCCCGATGCAAGCGTTAGGCCCCGCCCAGCACAAAAGACAAGACCCCGGCCTGCCGAGGCAGAACCGGGGTCTCGGATTACCAAGCCCGAAGGCTCGGAATTACTGCAGCTTGATTTCGACGTCGACGCCGGCGGGCAGGTCGAGCTTCATCAGGGCATCAACCGTCTTGTCGGTCGGGTCGACGATGTCCATCAGACGCTGGTGGGTGCGGATCTCGAACTGGTCGCGACTCGTCTTGTTGACGTGGGGCGAACGCAGGATGTCGAAACGTTCCATGCGCGTCGGCAGGGGCACGGGGCCCTTGACGATGGCGCCGGTGCGCTTGGCGGTCTCGACGATCTCGAGGGCCGACTGGTCGATCAGCTTGTAATCAAACGCCTTGAGGCGGATGCGGATCTTTTGCTTTTGCATGACGGTTCCTTAAAGAGCAGGCGGTGAGCACCGAGCGGATGCCGCCCGGCGCACGTCACGCATGAATTACGCGAGGATCGTGGCGACGACGCCCGAGCCGACGGTGCGACCACCTTCACGGATGGCGAAGCGCAGGCCGGTTTCCATCGCGATCGGCGCGATCAGCTTCACGGTGATGCCGACGTTGTCGCCAGG